>NZ_LZJM01000298.1:0-631 GCF_001667665.1 Mycobacterium sp. E342 | reverse complement strand
CGGCGGTGGCGGCGGCGGATTCCCCGGAATTCCGGGCTTTGGCGGCGGTCACGGCGGCTTCGGCGGCGGCCACGGCGGATTCGGGCGCCACTAGCCCGACGCGGCGACCAGCTGTCACCTCCCGTTTGCCTCCCGCTCAGCGGGGTGATGCAGTTAGCTCATGGCGGCGACGTACACCGGTCATATGCGATGCACCGTGTTCGGCACCGGTTACCTGGGTGCAACCCACGCCGTCGGCATGGCGGAGCTGGGACACGAGGTCGTCGGCGTCGACGTCGACGCGGGGAAGGTCGCCAAGCTCTCCGGCGGTGACATCCCGTTCTACGAGCCCGGCCTGCGCAAGCTGCTGACCAAGAACCTGGCGGCGGGGCGGCTGCGGTTCACCACCGGCACGGTCGATTTGCCCACCAGGACCGACGATCGGGTCAGCCGCGGCACCAGCGCGTCGACGACCGCGTACACGTGGCGCAGGTCGGCGCCGTACTCGCCCTTCTTCTGCGGTGTCCCGACCCCGAGGAAGTGCACGTCGGCGAACTCGGCCGCCACGTCGTAGTCGGTGGTGAACCGCAGCCGCCCCGCCGCCAGGTTCTTGGTCAGCAGCTTGCGCAGGCCGGGCTCGTAGAACGGGATG
>NZ_LZJM01000297.1:0-10300 GCF_001667665.1 Mycobacterium sp. E342 | reverse complement strand
CGCCGCCAACGAGGGCGCGGTGTCCCGCTTCGAGCAGACCCGGGCGATCTTCTCCGAGTGCGGCGCCGACCCGGCCCGGGTGCAGCCGGTCAGCACCGCCGAGTTCCCCCGCCCCGCGCCGCGCCCCAGCTACTCCGCGCTGTCGGGACGGGAGTCCGCCGCGGCGGGCCTGCGGCCGTTAAGGCCGTGGCGCGCCGCACTTGTCGCGGCGCTGGCCGCCGCCGATCGACCGTTACCCTCTACGCGTGACTGACGTCCTGCCGGTCGTGACGGTGACCTACTCACCGGGCCCACACCTCGAGCGATTCCTGGCCTCGTTGTCGCTGGCCACTGAGCGGCCCGTGTGCGTGGTGATGGCCGACAACGGCTCCACCGACGGGACCCCGCAGGCCGCGGTCGAGCGCTACCCCAACGTGCGGCTGTTCCACACCGGGGCCAATCTCGGCTACGGGACCGCGGTCAACCGCGCGGTCGCCCAGCTCGCCGAGACGCCGGACGTCGACGACGACTGGGTGATCGTGGCCAACCCGGACGTGCAGTGGGGGCCGGGCAGCATCGACGCCCTGCTGGAGGCCGCCACCCGGTGGCCGCGCGCCGGCGCGCTGGGCCCGCTCATCCGCGACCCCGACGGCTCGGTGTACCCGTCGGCGCGCCATCTGCCGAGCCTGGTCCGCGGCAGCATGCACGCGGTCGTCGGGCCCATCTGGAAGCGCAACCCGTGGACGGCGGCCTACCGCCAGGAGCGGCTGGAGCCCACCGAGCGCCCGGTCGGCTGGCTGTCCGGGTCGTGCCTGCTGGTCCGCCGTTCCGCCTTCGCCCAGGTCGGCGGGTTCGACGAGCGCTACTTCATGTACATGGAAGACGTCGACCTCGGGGACCGGCTCGGCAAGGCCGGCTGGCTGAGCGTCTACGTGCCGTCGGCCGAGGTGCTGCACCACAAGGGGCACTCCACCGGGGACGACCCGGCGAGCCACCTGGCGGCCCACCACAAGAGCACCTATATGTTCCTGGCCGACCGGCATTCGGGGTGGTGGCTGGCGCCGCTGCGGTGGGCGCTGCGGGCCGCGCTGGCGCTGCGTTCCCGCCTGATGGTGCGTGGGGCGCTGCGCGATCGGAGACGGAAACTGGCGGAAGGGCGGCGCGCAGATGGCTAACCCACAAGTCGATGCCGTGATCCTGGTCGGCGGCAAGGGCACCCGGCTTCGGCCCCTGACGCTGTCGGCGCCCAAGCCCATGCTGCCCACCGCCGGGCTGCCGTTCCTGACGCACTTGCTGTCGCGCGTCGCCGCGGCGGGCATCGAGCACGTCATCCTGAGCACCTCGTATCAGGCCGCCGTGTTCGAGGCCGAGTTCGGCGACGGGTCCAAGCTGGGCCTGCAGATCGAATACGTCACCGAGGACCGGCCGCTGGGGACCGGCGGGGGCATCGCCAACGTCGCCGACCACCTGCGCCACGACACCGTGATGGTGTTCAACGGCGACGTCCTGTCGGGCGCCGACCTGGGTCAGATGCTCGACTTCCATCGCAGCAACCGGGCCGACGTCACCCTGCACCTGGTCCGGGTGGGCGACCCGCGGGCCTTCGGCTGCGTGACCACCGACGAAACCGGCCGGGTCACCGCCTTCTTGGAGAAGACGCAGGACCCGCCGACCGATCAGATCAACGCCGGCACCTACGTGTTCGCGCGCGACATCATCGACCGCATCCCGCGCGGGCGCGAGGTGTCCGTCGAACGCGAGGTGTTCCCCGCATTGCTCGCCGATCCGGACGTCAAGGTGTGCGGCTACGTCGACGCCACCTACTGGCGGGACATGGGCACACCGGAGGACTTCGTCCGGGGATCGGCGGACCTGGTGCGCGGCATCGCGCCGTCGCCGGCGCTGCACGGCCACCGCGGCGAGCAGCTGGTGCACGACGGCGCGGCGGTGTCGCCGGGCGCGGTGCTGGTCGGCGGAACCGTCGTCGGGCGGGGCGCTGAGATCGGACCCGGCGTCCGGCTGGACGGCGCCGTGATCTTCGACGGGGTGAAGGTCGAGGCGGGCAGCGTGATCGAGCGCTCCATCATCGGCTTCGGCGCGCGCATCGGTCCGCGCGCGCTGATCCGCGACGGCGTGATCGGCGACGGCGCCGACATCGGCGCGCGCTGCGAGTTGCTGCGCGGCGCCCGCGTGTGGCCGGGGGTTTCGATTCCCGACGGCGGCATCCGCTACTCGTCCGACGTCTAGGTCGCCTCTTTTCGCCGAGATCGACGCCACCGTGACGTCCACTCGAACTTCTTCGCGCTGACGTCGATCTCGGTGAGCCTGTCGGTGGTTGCGTCCACCATCTCCTCATGGGGGAGGTGTTCTCGGGCAGCGATGCGATCGCGGCCGCCGCATTGAACGAGTACCAGCTGCGCCGGTGGTATAGGCCGATCTTTCGCGACGTCTACATCCCGAAGCGGCACGAGCCGTCGCTGGATGACCGCGTCTTTGGCGCCTGGCTCTGGTCGCGCCGGCGAGCGGTGATCGCGGGAACCGCGGCATCCGCACTCCACGGTGCGCGGTGGGTCGACTCGGACACGCCCGTCGAGCTCGTCTCGAAGAACGCCCGGCCCCAGCGCGGGCTGATCGTCCGCAACGAGACGCTGGCCGACGACGAAGTGACCATCGTCAAGCGGCTGCCGGTGACATCGGTTGCCCGCACCGCCTTCGATCTCGGCCGCCACCTTCCGCGCAGCCAGGCGCTGGCGCGCCTCGACGCGCTGATGCGTGCCACCCCATACTCGTTCGAAGACGTCTCTATCTTGGCGAAGCGGTACAAAGGCGCTCGCGGTCTGCGGCGGCTGGCGGAGGTGCTGCCCCTGGTCGACGGCGGCGCGGCCTCGCCGAAGGAAAGCTGGCTGCGCCTGCTACTCATCGAAGCCGGCCTACCGAAACCGACTACGCAGATACCCGTCAACCAGGGCTGGCGATTAGTCGGTGTGCTCGACATGGGCTGGGAGGACTACATGGTCGCGGTGGAGTACGACGGCGACCAACACCGCACGGATCGAAGGCAATATGTGCGCGACCAGTGGCGCCTAGCCAAACTCGCAGAGATGGGCTGGGTCGTCATCCGTGTGATCGCCGAGGACAAGCCCGATGACATTCTCAACCGCGTGTCTCGCGCATTGGACCGCCGCGGATATCACCGAGATCGACGTTAGCGCTCGAACTACTCGCACTTTTCCGCGCTAGCGTCGATCTCGGCGGCTAAGGGCGCGCGGCGCCCCACCAAATACGCCAGCGCGTGGTCGGCGCCGTCGGGCAGCGCGTCGGCCGGCCACCACCGCAGGTCCTCCGACTCGTCGCTGATCGCGATCCGCGCGCCGGCCGGCGCGTGCGCGACGAACTGCAGATCCAGGTGGCGGGTGGGCACGCCCAACGAGCAGGTGACGGGGTGGACGTGGATGGCGGCCAGCCGTGGCTCGATGCGCAGGCCGTCGACGCCGGACTCCTCGGTGGCCTCGCGCAGCGCCGCGGCGATGACGTCGCCGTCGTCGTCGTCGCAGTGGCCGCCCAGCTGCACCCAGCGGCCCACGCGAGGGTGCAGGGTGAGCAGTACCCGCTCGCCGGTGTGGTCGACCACCAACGCCGAGGCGGTGACATGGCCCGGCACGCACTCCCGGCGGCAGGCGTCGGGCCGGGCGAGCACGAAGGCCAGGACGGCGTGCCGCAACGCGTCCTGCGCCGGATCCGGGGCCTGCCAGTCGGACAGCAGCGAGATCGCCGACTCCCGGACGCTCATCGAGAACCCCGCCGCGTCCGGCGGTCTCGCAGCGAGACCCAGGCCGCGCGGCACCGCGTCACCGCCTCCGGCGCGAGCCCCAGCCCGTCGATCAGGACGTGGCGGTCGACGAGGTCGAGCGCCTTGTCGATCTCGTTGGCCTTCAACAGCAGATCGACTTCACCGGCGAGCCCGGGGCCGGCGAGCGCCGGCGGGGGAATGGGCAGCTGCTCGGCTTCCCGGGGCTCCAGCTCCAAGATGCCCCCGCCGTAACTGCGGCCGAGGATCTCGGCGAAGGCGAACGTCACGCTGTTGTGGAACACCGCGGCCAGCGCGGCGGGGTCAGTCTGGGGGTCCACCCCGGCGGCGAGCCGGACCCGGTGCACCGTGTCGGTGCTGGTCGCCGCGGCGGCGTTGACGGTCAGCCGCGGCGTCAGGTGGATCTGGCGCAGCAGGAACAGGTCGGGCATCCACAGCGAGGGCGTGGTCCACCACGGCTTGCGGATCGAGCACTTGTAGCCGCGGTCCACCCCGGCGGCCGCACCGGCGTCGATGTGCGCGGCCAGGGCGGCGTCGGCCGGCTCGCGCGGCGCGTTGAGCAGCCAGCCGCGGTGCCCGGCGGCGACATCGCCCGCCCGGCAATCGGTGTCGTAGAACAGGCCGGACAACTGCGCGCTGCGCGAGACGAGCGGGACGCAGTGGGGCAGCAGCCCGAGTGCGCGGGCCCGCGCGTCGGTGAACGTGAAGAAGCTGTTGCGTCCCGTCACGATGCCCACGTCGACCTCGGCGACCGACCCCAGCCGGGTCATGGCCGCCGACGCCTTGAGCGTGCGCAGCAGCCGGATCGCGGCCGGGTCCAGGAAGTAGGTGGTCCACTTCTCGTTCTCGTGCAGCAGCGCGGGCGCCGATTCGACGCCGAGGTCGGCATCCGCGAGCGCATCGGCGTCGGCCACGTCGACCGTGCGGACCCGGGCGGGCCCGCGACCGGCGATCCCGCAGAACAACACGACCTCCTGCAGGATGCCGTCGAACACCAATCGCCGGAACGTCACCAGCGTGATGTCGCTGAATCGGCTCAGCAGGAACTCGCGCAGCTGCGCGGCGTAGGTGACCTGAAGCAGCTCGGCGGGCAGCACCAGTCCCACCCGGCCGCCGCCGCGCACCAGCATCGAGCTCGCCACCACGAAGGGAACCCAGGCGTTGGTCAGCCTGGTGGGCCGCAGGCCCGCGCGCCGCATCAGCTCCAGCGCGGGGGCGCGCTGCTCGGCCGCCCAGTTGCCGAAGCGGATGTAGGGCGGATTGCCCGCGACCCCGTCCCAGCCGCCGGGCTCGGTGGCGGCGAGCCAGGTGAACAGGTTCGCGGTGTCGACGGGAGCGAATTGCCGTGCCGTGGCCGCCTCTTCGGCGACGAGCTCGACGCCGTGGATCCTCCCGCCGAGGGCGGCCAGCTCACGCAGGATGGCGCCGTCGCCGCAGGAGGGTTCCAGCACGCTCGGTCCGGCTTCGCGCACCCAGCGGGCGAGGAACCGGGCCACCGCCGCCGGCGTGTAGTAGCCGCCGCGGGCCTTCTCGGCGGAGGCCGCCGCCTTGCCCGCGAACTCTTTCATGCGGCCAGTATCACTTGCGGATCAACAAATCCCCGGCGCCCGCCGGGTCGCGCGGCCCGGCGGGTTCCTCGGGGTAGCCGATCGCGACTGCGCCCAGCGGCTCCCAGTCGGCGGGCAACTCCAGCTCCGCGCGCACCAGGTCGGCGGCGAAGATCGTCGAGCCGATCCAGCAGCTGCCCACCCCGCGCACGGCCAGCGCCACCAACAGGGCCTGCACGGCCGCCCCGACCGCCACGGTGAACATGGTGTGCTCGGCGTCGGTGCGGGCGGCGTCGGGATACGCGTGCGCGCCTTCGGGAATGAGCATCGGGACGACGACCTCGGGCGCGTCGTAGAGGATCTGGCCGCGCGCCACCCGGCGTTCCACCGAGTCGGCGGGTCTGCCGTCGCCGGCGAGGTCGGCCCGCCACTTGTCTTTCATGCGGTCCAGCAGCCGCGTCCGGACGTCGTCAGTCCGCAGCCAGACGAACCGGACCGGCCGGGTGTGGTGCGGGGCGGGGGCGGTGAGGGCCTCGGCGACGGCGGCTTCGATCAGCTCGGGCGCCACCGGCTCGGCGCTGAACCGGCGCACCGATCGGCGCAACAGCTGCGCCTGCCGGCGGCCCGCGTCGAGGGCCTCGGCGGTGCCGAGCCAGAACAGGTCTTCCTCGCCGGGCCGCAGCAGCTGCCGCGCGGTCGAGCCGTCGTCGGACACGGCAAGGCCGCGCACCACCGCCACCGGCATTGCGGTCAATTTGCCCTTCACCAGATCGGCCGCCGCGGCGACCTCGTCGGCGACCGCGATCTCGGTGACCACCAGTTCGTTGCCGTGGCGGTCGACGCTCCCCGAATAGCCGTGCAGCACAGCCATACCGGCCGACCCCACCGCCGCGTCGATCTGACCGTTGCGCCAGGCGCGGCCCATCGTGTCGGTGATGACCACCGCGACGTCGACCCCCAGTCGTTCGGCCAGGCCGGCGCGCAGCGCCGCGGCGCTGCCGTCGGGGTCGACCGGCAGCAGCGCCAGTTCGTCGCGGCCCACGTTGGATCCGTCCACGCCCGCGGCGGCCTGGATCAGGCCGATGCGGTTCTCGGTGATCAGGGTGCGGCCCTTGCGCGCCAGCACCCGCACCGCCTCCTGCTCGACCAGCTTGCGCCGGAGTTGGTCGCGCTCCTCGGCGTCCTGCGGCGCGGGCACCAGCCGACCCTCACACTTGGACACCACCTTGCTGGTCACCACCACGACGTCGCCGTCGCGCAGCCAGGGGGCGGCCGCGGCCAGCGCCGCGCTCAGGTCGTCGCCGGGGCGGAACTCGGGAAGCCCGGCGACGGGCAGGATCTCGATCGCCGCGCCGGTGCCGTGTTCCGTCATGGGGCCACGCCCGCGAGGTCGAGCCCGGCGCGGACCATCTCGGCCGTCGCCTTGGGGTCGGTCATCAACAGCGGCACGGCGCGCACCGCCACGCCGTCGATGTCTGCGTGGTCGCCCTCGTGCACCAGCCAGCAATCCAGGATCCCGGTGCCACCGCGCGCCCCGTAATGCCGGCCGACCGCCTCCGCGGTGGAGTCCACCCCGATCACCGACAGGCACGCATCGGCCATGCCGCGCAAGGGTTTTCCACCGATGATCGGCGAGTACCCGACGACCGGGGCGGTCGCCGAGCGCAACGCCGCGCGAATGCCGGGCACGGCCAGGATGGCGCCGACGCTCACCACCGGGTTCGACGGCGCCAGCAGGATGACGTCGGCGTCGGCGATGGCGGCGACAGCTTCACTTGTGGCGGTTGCCTTTTCGGCGCCGATGAAGGCGAAGCTGTGCGTGGGCACGTCGGCCCGATAGCGCACCCACCACTCCTGGAAATGGATCGCGCGCCGGGTGCCGTCGTCCGGATCGGTGATCACCACGTGCGTCTCGCAGCGGTCGTCACTCGCGGGCAGCAACCGGGCACCGGGTTGCCAGCGATCGCACAGCGCCGTGGTGATCTGCGACAGCGGGTAGCCGGCGCCCAGCATCTGGGTGCGCACCAGGTGGGTGGCGATATCCCGGTCGCCGAGTCCGAACCAGTCCGGCTGCACGCCGTAGCGCGCCAATTCCTCTTTGGCGTGCCAGGTTTCGTCGCGGTGACCCCACCCGCGCTCGGGGTCTACACCTCCACCTAAGGTATACATGCAAGTGTCCAAGTCCGGGCAGACCCGCAGTCCATGAATCCAGGCGTCGTCGCCGATGTTGACGATTGCATTAAGTTCGTGGTTGCCGGCTCCCGCGTCTGGGTGCTCTTGCGTTGCGAACTGACCCAGCCCGAGCAACTGTTGAATCCCCAGCAGGAAGCGGGCGCCGCCAACCCCACCGACCAGAACGGTGACCTTCACGTGGACGACAGTACTGCCCGACGACTATGTGGTGGCCGGCCCGTTACGCGGCCCTTAAGCATAGTTGCGGGCGGTGTGATCGACACGCCGAATGCGCAAAACAACGGAAACGCCGTAATTCGGTCACGAGATGGTATGGAAATGCGCCGTAATGCTTGACCCGGCAGATCAACCCGTGTCTAATCACAACAGTGTCATTTCCCGGTTGGCCGGCCGGTTCCGGTGTCGCAGACCGAGATTCGATCACTTGTTCGAATTGTCTGTACACATCAGAAAAGTGGGAACCACTCACTCCCCCAATCAAATTGAGGAGGCGGACGACCGTATGTCTTACGAACATCTTCGAGGAGTCATGGCGAGCACGCCGCACACCCCCATCGTCTCGGCGCCGGTCCGACCGGCCCGGCCGCACCTGACCGTGGTTCCCGATGCGCCAGTCGCATTCGAGCCCGAGCCGATGCCGGCCCCCGTCGCGGACCAGTGGCAGGACCGGGCGCTGTGCGCCCAGACCGACCCCGAGGCCTTCTTCCCGGAGAAGGGCGGCTCCACCCGCGAGGCCAAGAAGATCTGCCTGGGGTGCGAGGTACGCCACGAGTGCCTGGAGTACGCCCTGGAGCACGACGAGCGCTTCGGCATTTGGGGCGGCCTCTCCGAGCGGGAGCGTCGTCGCCTCAAGCGCGGCATCATCTGACGCCGCGCACAACGTCTTTCGGCGTTATTCGTCGTCGATCGTCGGGTCGATGACCGACGGCTCGACATCGAGGTAGATGGCCACCTGGGCCACCAGTATCTCGTGCAGCAAATCACCGAGTTCGACGGTGTCCTTCGCCCGTCGCTCAATAGGCTTGCGGAACAAGACAATTCGCGCCCGCGTGGCGTTGCCGCGGACGTCGACGCCGGCGGGGATCAATCGCGCCAGGGGGATCGGCCCGTCGGCGACGACCTCAGGCGGCCACTGCACGCTGTCGGGATCCTTGGCCGCGATGCGGGGGATCTCGTCCACCGCCACGTCGAGCTCGGCGAGGCGGGCCTGCCAATGCCGCTCGATGGGTTCGTAGGCCTCGAGCACCGCCATGTCAAACCGCTCGGCCCGGCTGCGCCACCCGGGCACGGTCGGCGGCAGCAGCGGACCGCGTACATCGCGGCCCCGCCGGGAAGCGAATCGGCCCGGGGACCGATCCCTCCGCGGGGAGCTGCGCGAATCGCCCACGCGCCGATGGTAACGGTTGAACATCGGGGGTCGGCCGGTTGCGCGTGTCCGGCGCTTCGCCGGCGTTTGCGCACGATAGCCTTTCGGCGTGAACGTTCCCCGTCGCTGTTGCCGGCCCGGGTGTCCGCACTACGCCGTGGCGACCTTGACGTTCGTCTACTCGGACTCGACGGCGGTAGTGGGACCACTCGCGACCGCGCGGGAGCCCCATTCGTGGGACCTGTGCGTCGGCCATGCCGGCCGGATCACCGCGCCCCGCGGGTGGGATCTGGTGCGCCACGCCGGCCCCCTCTTTTCTGAGCCCACCCATCCCGATGAGGACGACCTGGTCGCCCTCGCCGATGCGGTGCGCGAGGGCGGCCCCGTCGAGCGCGCGGTGCCCTACGGCGGCGCCCCGATCAACGGCTTCGCCGACCCGCACATCCCCCACGCCGGGTCGCAGGCCACCGCGCCCAGCAGCAGTGTGCTCGCGCCGCCCGAGCATCGGTCCGGCCGGCGCCGCGGGCATCTGCGGGTGCTGCCCGACCCCAGTGACTAGCCGTTCGGGCGTCGACCGCGATCCGCGCGCACCGCTGCGGTCCCCGTTTCCCGCGGGCCGATAGGCTGACGGCCAAGAGGCGAAGGAACACCCGTTCAAGGCGTCAGGAGGCCCCCGCATGTCTCGGCTCGCCGCGACCGTCCACCGCGTCGTCAAGGCATACGACGTGCGAGGGCTGGTCGGCGAAGAGCTCGACGAGCCGTTGGTCACCGCCCTGGGGGCGGCCTTCGCCAGGCTGATGCGCGGCGAAGGCGCGCGGCAGGTGGTGATCGGCCATGACATGCGCGACAGTTCGCCCGCGCTGGCCGCGGCCTTCGCCTCCGGGGTGATGAGCCAGGGCCTGGACGTGGTGCGGATCGGCCTGTCCTCCACCGATCAGCTCTACTTTGCCTCCGGGTCGCTGGACTGTCCCGGCGCCATGTTCACCGCGAGCCACAACCCGGCGGCCTACAACGGGATCAAGCTGTGCCGGGCGGCCGCCAAGCCGGTCGGCGCCGACAGCGGCCTGCGCACCATCAGCGAGGACGTGATCGCCGGGGTGCAGCCGTACGACGGGCAGCCCGGCACCGCCACCGACCGCGACGTCCTGGACGACTACGGGACGTTCCTGCGTTCGCTGGTGAGCACCTCGGGGCTGCGGCCCCTGCGGGTGGCCGTCGACGCCGGCAACGGCATGGCCGGTCTCACCGCGCCCGCGGTGCTCGGGGCGATCGACTCGATCACCTTGCTGCCGTTGTACTTCGAGCTCGACGGTTCATTCCCCAACCACGAGGCCAACCCGCTCGACCCGGCCAACCTGGTCGACCTGCAGGCCCACGTGCGCGACACGGGTGCGGACATCGGGCTGG
>NZ_LZJM01000296.1:0-63245 GCF_001667665.1 Mycobacterium sp. E342 | reverse complement strand
CGGGCGATGGTGAGCCGCTGCCGTTCACCACCCGACAGCCCGCCGCCCGCTCCGAGCACGGTGTCGTAGCCGTCCGGCAATCGGATGATCCGGTCGTGGATCTGCGCTTGGCGCGCCGCCTCCTCGATTTGCGCCGCGGTGGCGTCCGGGACGGCCAGGGCGATGTTGTCCGCGATGGTGCCGTGCACCAGCTGGGTTTCCTGCAGGACGAACCCCACCTTCGCGTAGAGCTCATCGGCGGTCATCGACCGGATATCCTGTCCGCCAATGCGTATGGCGCCGCTCTCGACGTCGTGGAACCGGGCGAGCAGGGCGGCCAGCGTCGACTTGCCGGATCCGGACGGGCCGACGAGTGCGGTGACCGTGCCCGGGCGCAGCGTCAGCGACACGCCCCGGATCACCGGGACACCCGGTCGATAGCCGAAGCTGACGTCGTCGAACACCACCGTCGCCGACGGATGTGCGGACCCGTCCGGCTGCCGCAGCGCCAGCTCGGGCTCGTCGAGGTCGTTCTGCAGGCGCCGGGCGGCCAGCATGCCCGCGCTGATGCCACCCATCCCGTAGGCGATGCCGAGCAGCCGCGCACCGAACGTGGTGCCCAGCAACAGGAATGGCAGAAGGTCCACCGGGTTCATCCGCCCGGTGACGGTGAGCAGCGTGCCTGTGAGGGCGATGAGCCACAGGAAGGTCGACGGGCGGGTGACCAGGTCCATGAGCGTCTTCTTGCCGGCCAGTGGGCGCTGCCACGAGACCAGGAATTCGACGTAGGAGTCCAGGCGGCGCCGGAAGCTGGATGCGGCCGCGCCACCGAAGACGCGGATCACCGGCTGGCCCTCCAGGTAGGCGCCGGCCTCGCCGCTCATCTTCTCGGCCCAGCGCTGTGACTGCGGGATGCGCGGGCCAGACTGGATCGTGAGCGACGAGGTCAACACCAGATACGCGACGACGGGCAGGAACAGCACCAGCGCGACGCGCCAGTCGACGACGAACAGATAGATCAGCACCGCCACGGGCGCGATGATCGCCGCGACGGCATCGGGGATGGCGTGGGTGACCAGATAGTGCAGCGACAGCGTGTCGTCCTGCAGCAGCTGCTTGATCGAGCCCGATCCGCGCGCGGTGAACCAACCCAGCGGCAGCCGAGAGAGCTTGCGCAGCAACCGCGAACGCAGGTGCGCGGCGAACCGCGCGTCGACGACGTGCAGCCACAGCGTGAGCGCAGCACCGAGCACGGTGCCCGTTCCCAGTAGCGCGACGGCCGCGATCCCGACGTCCCAGAGGCGTGTCGCGGGCGCCCCGGCCAGCAGCAGCCGGGCCAGCTCGACCAGCAACACGAACGGCGCCAGCTGCACCACCGTGATGACGGCCTGCAGCAGACCGGAGAAGATCAACGCCCAGCGCAGCGGCCCCAGCAATCGGCCGGCGCCCTGGGCACGCCACCTGCCGCGCGCCGCCGGCGCGGGTGCCGGGTCGACGGGCTGCGGCGTCGAAACCTGCTCGCGCACAGGGTCATCCGCAGGTTCCGGCTCATCGCCACGGCGCGTTCCCATCGCGCGGCCCGCGCTCCAGTAGGCCTGGGCGTGTACCTCTGACTTGGGAAAGCCGAATTCGTCGCGCAGCCGCGTCCGGACGTGCTTGAGGACGGTCGCCTCAGGCGTGGCCCAGGCGTACCAGTTGGACCAGTCGCGGTTGTCGATCGCCGCGGCAAGCGATGTCTCGTCGCGCCGGGGCACCCAGTGCACCCGCAGCCGCGGGTGCCGCGCGATCGGGATCAGGACGTCATTCTCGTCGCGTAGCTCGAGATACATCTCGATCGGCACGTCGTCGGGGACGACTCCGATGATCCCGTTCATGCCCGGGATCGACGCGGAATCGCCGATCAGCAGATAGCCGGCCGGCTGCTCGTCGGGCACATCGAATCGCGACGAACCCATCAGCGCCATGACGGCGATCGTGGCGCCGGGTTGGACGGTGCGCGCCCACTTCGATGCCGGGCCGGCGGGCTCGTGCAGCACGATGTCGACGGCGAAGCGGCCGCCGGGGACGTCCGCCTCGGAGATCGTGTACGCGCGCTGGAACTCGGTGCCGGATCCGTCCGGGTCCGGGAACCAGAACCGCAGCCACGCGGCGGGTTCGGCGTCCACGTCTTCGAACAACGTCGGTGACATCATCCGCACCCGCACGAAATGCGGTGCGATCGGGACGGTTTCGAGCACCGTCGCGGCGTGATCGCGGGCGCCGAAGCTCCGCAACATCACTCCCTGGAACCCGCGTGCCATCAGCGGTCCTTCCCCGCGGCACGCAGGGCCGCGACGACTTCACCGAAAGAACGGCCCGGCGGGCCCTCCGCTCGATAAGCTACCGCAAAACTAAGGGTTGCCTTACCAAAGGTCAAACCAGGGTCGTCGGCGGGCGGCAAGTAGCCTGGTGGTGTGAGCGGTGAATCGTCGGCGTCGCCGGTATTGCTCTACGACGGGGTCTGCGGCGTCTGCAACTCGGCGGTGCAGACGATCCTTCGGTTCGATCCGAACGGCCCGCTGCGGTTCGCGGCGCTCGACAGCGATTTCGCCCGGGCCGTCTTCGATCGGCATCCGGCTATCGGCGACGTGGATTCGATGGTGTTCGTCGACCAGCCCGGCCAGCCCACTGAACGCGTCGCCGTCCGGTCCGCCGCCGCGTTGCGGGTGGCCGACTACCTTGGCGGCCCGTGGAAGCTGCTCCACGCGGCTCGCGTCATCCCCGCTACCCTGCGTGACTGGCTCTACGACAAGTTCGCCGGCGTCCGCTATCGCATCTTCGGCAAACACGACACGTGTCCGTTGCCGCCTCCGGAGGTTCGGGCGCGCTTCCTGGACGCTTAGTCCACGGCGAGGTCGGCCTCGGACTCCTTGCGCTTCAGCTCGGCCAGCTTGCGGTCCTCGGCGGCGAATTCGCGATGGTGAACCGCCGATTCACGGTGCACGCCCACATGCGACACGCCCTGTTCGACGGCCTCGTCCTGCACCCGTGCGACTCGTTCGTGCCCAAGGGCCGATTCTTCGAAGCTGCGCGCGGCCGAGAGCCCGGCGTGCGCCGCCCGTTGGCGGGCCGCCGCGGCCCTGCGCTCGGCACGCTCTACGTCCTTCGCGGTGAGGGCTTCCTCGAGTGGTTGGTTTCCGGTGGCCATGGCGTCTCCTCGTGTCCGGTGCAGTGCATGTACCCCGCACGGACGGTTTGACGCCTGACGATCGCGATATCGGAGTGCGGGCGGAGGGACTCGAACCCTCAAGCTCTCACGAGCACCGGCACCTAAAGCCGGCATGTTTGCCGATTTCATCACGCCCGCAGCGTGCCGATCGTACCGCTCAGTTGACGCACGGACCCGGCGGTGGCACGCCTCGACGAATTCGTCGGACCCAAATCGTGAGCGGTACCGTCAAGGGGTGTCCACTACCCGTCGTCGCAGGCCCGCGCTGATCGCCTTGGTGATCGCCGCGGCCTGCGGTTGCCTGGCGCTGGGCTGGTGGCAGTGGACCCGGTTCCAGTCGGTTTCGGGCACGTTCCAGAACCTCGGCTACGCGTTGCAATGGCCGCTGTTCGCCTGGTTCTGCGTCTACGCGTACCGCAAATACGTGCGCTACGAAGAGATGCCGCCCGAACCCCCGTGTGGCACCGGGCTCACCGAGATACCCGCCGGCTTGCTGCCCGAGCGCCCCAGGCCGATGCAACCACCGTCTGACGATCCCGCGCTGGCGGAGTACAACGCCTACCTGGCCGAGCTTGCCAAACAAGACACCGAGAAACAGAAGAGGACCACCGCATGACCACACCGGAGACGCCCGAGGCGTCGGCGTCGGCATTCCCCGTCGAGAAGATCCGCACCGCGCTGCTCGGCTACCGGGCCATGGCGTGGACGACGGGTCTGTGGCTGATCGCGCTGTGCTACGAGATCGTCTCGCACCTCGTCTTGCACCACGAGATCCGCTGGATCGAGGTGGTCCACGGCTGGGTGTACTTCATCTATGTGCTGACCGCCTTCAATCTGGCGGTCAAGGTGCGGTGGCCGATTCCGAAGACGATCGGCGTGCTGCTCGCCGGGACCATCCCGCTGCTGGGGATCATCGTCGAACACTTCCAGACCAGGGACGTCAAGGCGCGCTTCGGCCTGTAGGGCTCGAACGCCGCCGGCCCGACGCTGCGAACGTCCTAGGCCAGCTCGCGCAGCGCCGGCACCAGCAGCGCGAGAGCGCGACCGCGATGGGAGACGGCGTCCTTCTCCTCGGGGCTGAGCTCCGCCGCGGTGCGGTCGGAGCCGTCCGGCACGAAGACCGGGTCATAGCCGAAACCGCCGTCCCCCCGCGGTTCTCGTGCGATGCTGCCGGTCCACTCGCCGCGGACGACGACCTCGCCGGCCGGCCCGGCCAGGGCGCAGGCGGACACGAACGCGGCACCGCGCCGTCCGTCGGGCACCTCACGCAACTGCGCCAGCAGCAGCGCGGTGTTCGCCGCGTCGTCGCCGTGCCGACCCGACCAGCGCGCCGACAGCACCCCGGGCATGCCGTTCAACGCGGCCACCTGAAGACCGGAGTCGTCGGCCACCGAAGCCAGCCCAGTCGCTGCGAAGGCGTCCCTCGCCTTGGCCAACGCGTTGTCCTCGAAGGTCGCGCCATCTTCGGGCGCTTCGTCGAAGGGGGGCACGTCGCGCAGAGACACCAACCTCAGCCCCGTCAAACCGGCCGCGTCGAGCACCCGGCGCAATTCGGCCAGCTTCTTGGGATTGCGGCTGGCGACCAGTAACTCGGTCACCGGTTGATCCGGAACACGGCCATCACAACAACTTAGCCGGAGCGGCCACGCCGACCTTCGCCAGTGACTCGGCCCAGCCTGTGCGTCTTCGGTCAACAACGACGTACCAAATCCTGAGGCTTGACAGCCCCGCAGGACGCGGCGCACTGTGATACTCGTCATATGACCACTGGTCATACCAGGCAGAGAGGGGCAGCTGATGACCACGAGGGACAAGTACACCCACGTGCCCTCCCCGTACTCGTGGGAGGTGCCCAGCGCCGGCAACGCGCGCTTCACCTGGGAGTACGACGAGGGGCGCGCCCGACTTCTATCCCTGTACCAAAAGGGAAAGGACAAGCAGTGGGATGCCCAGTCGCGCATCGACTGGGCGCAAGACGTCGACCCGATGAACCCGGTTGGGCTGCCCGACGACTTTCATCCGCTGTTCGGCAGCCCGATGTGGGACGCCGCAGACGACGCACGTCGCGCCGAGATGCGCCAGCACTTCCAGGCCTGGCAGTTCTCCCAGTTCCTGCACGGCGAGCAGGGCGCGATGGTGTGCGCGGCCAAGATCGTCGAGGTCGTCCCGGACCTGGACGCGAAGTTCTACGCGGCCACCCAGACCATGGACGAGGCCCGACATGTCGAGGCCTTCTCGCGGTTCCTGCAGGAGAAGGTCGGCGTGGTCTACCCGATCAACAAGCACCTGACCGCACTGCTGGACGACACCCTGCACGACTCCCGCTGGGACATGCCCTACCTCGGCATGCAGGTACTCATCGAGGGGCTTGCCCTCGCCGCCTTCGGGGTGCTGCGTGACATGGCGGCGCCCGACTCGCTGGCCAAGGGGGTGCTCGCCTACGTCATGCAGGACGAGGCGCGGCACGTCGCGTTCGGCCGAATCTCGCTGAAGGACTACTACTCCGCGCTGACCGAGGCCGAGCGGGACGAGCGCGAAGAGTTCGTCGTGGACGCCTGCTACCTGATGCGTGACCGGTTCCGCGGCGAGGAGGTCTTCGAGACCCTCGGCCTGGACGTCCAAGCCTGCGCCGAGTGGGTCGACACGTCCCCGCTGATGATCCAGTTCCGGTCGCACCTGTTCAGCCGCATCGTGCCGATCGTCAAGGACATCGGGCTGTGGGGCGAGAAGGTGCAGAAGGCCTTCCGTGACATGGGTGTCCACGACATGGCCGGCGTCGACATCGAGGCGCTGATGAAGGCCGACGAAGACCAGGCCGACGCCCTGGATAAGGCACACGCCGAGATGGCCGACCGGGCCCTCGAGGTGGACCAGGTGATCGCGGCGGGTGCGAGCTAACCCGCTCCGGTTTGACGATCGGGCGGATCCCGAGCCGCCTGCTTTGCGCCCCGGGCCTACGCGCGACTATCCACGTTGATTGCGGGAGGTTCCTGGCTCATCGCAACCTGAGGGGTTATCCGCCTGACGTAAGGAACTTCGCAGTCCTGGCAGCCCCAAACCAATTTGTGCATGTAACAGCCCACACAAAATCCCAGCGTGGCCTCCGACCACGTCAGGACGAAACAAACCGCAACAACGGCCGCCATCGCCACTGGCGACGCCCCTAACAGGCGCATGGCAAGACACGTTGCTGCCAAACCGGCACCGAGCAACCAGGCAAACCGTTTCGGCCGCGTCGGCTTCCACACCGGGCGAATGCCCATCGTTAACGCCGTGCCGAGAATTCCGGTGGGGCTGAACGGAGTCAGTCCGGTAACCGCCGCCGCCAACATGTCGAAAAGCACCAGCGGACCAACGATGATCACCGGATCGGTTTCGGGACGCAAAAGCAATAATGCGATCGTGATTGCCGAGATGATATTGAGCAACCCCGCCCTTGCGCGGGTCGCGACTTCGTTGATGCGCGGTTCCGCATGTTCATTCGTCATCTGCCCCATCGCCCACCAGGGCGTATTGAGGAAAGCATGTTCAAGTGGGACCGGCCGATTGCCCATCAATTGATCCTAAAAAAACGCGGCAAAAGATTGGCTTGCCTAAATTCGTTGGACGCCAATCAGTTTACCAGAGCGGTATTTTCGGCGGCTAAGGTCGGCAACTTTGAGTCGACGACAATGGCCACGCTCCGACCGACCAATGTCCACCCCGTGACCGCTGGCCCGCAGACTCGAACCTTGACCCGTCCTGCGAGCCCGTCTGCGGATCCCGGCGACCAGAAGCGGATCAGCTACCGAAAGACTTCGGCGCTGGGCCACTCTCGGGCAACTCACCCGGATAAGGCAGTGCCAGCGCCTCACGCTGGGCGGCGAACAACTTGTCGCAGGCGGCGAGCGCCACGTCGAGCAGTTTGTCCAGCGTCGAGCGCGGGAAGGTCGCGCCCTCGCCGGTCCCCTGCACCTCCACGAGGGTCCCGGTGTCGGTGGCGACGACGTTCATGTCGACCTCGGCGCGGGCGTCCTCCTCGTACGGCAGGTCGACCCGGATCCTGCCGTCGACCACCCCGACGCTGACGGCCGCGATGGCGCACGACAACGGTCGGGGATCGGACAACTTGCCCGCCGCCGCCAGGTACGTCACGGCGTCGGCCAGCGCGACGAAGGCACCCGTGATGGCGGCGGTCCGGGTGCCGCCGTCGGCCTGCAGCACGTCGCAGTCGACGGCGATGGTGTTCTCCCCCAACGCCGCCAGATCGATGCAGGCCCGCAGCGACCGGCCGATCAGCCTGCTGATCTCCTGGGTGCGCCCGGACAGGCGTCCCTTCACGGCTTCGCGGTCGGAGCGCGTGTGGGTGGCCGACGGCAGCATCGCGTACTCGGCGGTCAACCAGCCGAGACCTGATCCCTTGCGCCAGCGCGGCACCCCGTCGGTGACGCTGGCGGTGCACATGACCTTGGTGTGCCCGAACTCGATGAGCACCGACCCCGCCGGGTGCTCGGTGAATCCGCGGGTGATGACCACGGGGCGAAGCTCGTCGTCAAGGCGGCCGTCTTCTCGTCTCGTCACGACGCCAACCCTAACGCGGGGTGCTCAGACCCTTTCGGAGCGGCGGATGTCGAACGTCTCGCCGCACACCACCGCATGCACGGGCCCGTCGAACTCGGCCTTGGCCTCACTGATCACGTCCTCCCGCGAGGTCCACGGCGGGATGTGCGTCAGCAACAGTTCGCGAACGCCGGCCTGCGCCGCCGCCCGGCCGGCCTCGGTGCCCGACAGATGGAGCGCGGGCGGGCGGTCCGGCGAATGCGTCCAGGAGGCTTCGCACAGAAAGACGTCGGCGTCCCGGGCCAGCTCGACCAGTTGGTCACACATGCCGGTGTCACCGCTGTAGACCAGCGAGGCGCCGGTGGAGTCGGTGATCCGCATGCCGTAGGACTCCGTCGGGTGGGCCACCACGCGGGGTGTCACCGTGAGCGATCCGAACGTGACCGGTTCGCCGTCGACCCAGTGCCGAACGTCGAAAATGTCTGAGCAGTCGTCGATTTCGCCGCCGTACGGCGACGACGCCGCACCCAATCGAGACCAGGTGTCGCCGGGGCCGTACAACAGCGCCTTGCCGTCCGGGCGCGACGGGTGGTAGCGCCGCCACACGAATAACCCGGGCAGATCCAGGCAGTGGTCGGCGTGCAGGTGAGACAGGAGCACGTGCACGGAGGCGGGATCAGCGTAGCGCTGGAGCGCACCCAGCACGCCGCCGCCGAAGTCGATGACCAACGGCGGTGTGTCCGGTGCCCGGAGCAGATAACCCGACGCGGGCGAATCCGGCCCCACCACGCTGCCCGAGCAGCCGAGCACGGTTATTCGCACGGACACTACTGTGCCATGCCCGATAGGACCGTGACGAAAACATCGCCGCATTCGTGTGATGAGAATCTCGCCGCCGGCACCGTCAACGCCCTAGTCGATTCTCACGTGGTGGACGGGTTGCACGCCGGTGACCGCGGGACCCAGAAACCGCGCCGCCAACGCGGTGAATGCCTCGGGGTCACCCGTCGCCTCGAAGACCCGTGTCGCGGGCGGGGCGTCATGAGGACGCAGGAGCTCACGTTCGGTGAGCACCCGAAGCACCTCCTTGGCGGTTTCCTCGGCGCTGGACACCAGCGTCACGTGCTCGCCCATCGCGAGCTGGATCAAGCCGGACAGCAGTGGATAGTGCGTGCACCCGAGCACCAGCGTGTCGACCTGCGCGCGCTGCAGCGGTTCGAGGTAGCCCTCGGCCAGTCCGAGCACCTGGCGCCCGCTGGTCACGCCACGCTCCACGAAGTCGACGAAGCGCGGACACGCCACGGCGGTGATCTCGGTGTCGCGGGCGGCGGCAAACGCGTCCTGGTATGCGTGCGAGTTGATGGTGGCCTGCGTGCCGATGACGCCGATGCGACCGTTGCGGGTCGTGGCGACCGCGCGACGCACCGCCGGCAGGATCACCTCGACGACCGGTACGTCGTAGCGCTCGCGAGCGTCCCGCAGGCAGGCCGCCGACGCCGTGTTGCACGCGATCACCAACGCCTTGACCCCGCGCCCGACGAGGTCGTCCCCGATGGCCAGCGCATGCGCGCGAACCTCGGGGATGGTGAGCGGACCGTATGGCCCGTGGCCGGTGTCGCCGACGTAGACGATGTCCTCGTCGGGCAATTGGTCGATGATTGCCCGCGCGACGGTCAGCCCACCGACGCCGGAATCGAAGATCCCGACGGGCGCCATCGGCGAGCTCATGTCTTGGGACGCGGCAGCGCGGCGCCGGCTTTTCTCTTCGCGCGAGCCTTACGTTCCGGTGCGGACAACCAGTAGGCGGCGACGACACCGGCGAGAGCACCGCACAGGTGACCCTGCCACGACACCCCACCACATCTGCCGAGCACCGGCATGGCGCCCAGCAGCACGCCACCGTAGGCGAACAACACGACCAGCCCGATCGCGATGTCGGCGAACCTGCGCACGAAGATCCCGAACACGAGCAGGAAGGCCAGCCAGCCGAAGATCAGGCCGGAGGCCCCGATGTGGTCGGTCGGCCCGCAGGCACTGCCCACGTTGCCGATGAGCCACGTGCCGAAGCCGCCCAGGATCCACACGATCGCGGTGGCCCAGACGAACCGGCTGAGACCGGCGAGCGTCATCAGGAAACCCAGCACCAACAGCGGGATCGTGTTGGCCATCAGATGCTGCCAGTTGGCGTGCAGGACCGGGGCGAAGATGATTCCCCACAGGCCGTCGGCTTCGAGCGGCCGGATGCCGTTCTCGTCCAGGGAATGCCCGGTCAGCTGGTCGACGAGCTCGATCAGGTAGAGCAGCGCGATGAAGGTGAGGATCGTCGTCCCGCCCACCACCCACCCGGGCCGCTTCGGCTGCTGCGCCGGTACGCCGGGGCGTCCCTTGGGGGTGGTCTTACCCATAGCTGCAGGTTACCGGCGCTCGCGGTGGTGAACCCCTCATGGGCCGAACGCCCCGGGCAAGACGTCACGGTAGGTCGGTATGCCGGCGACCGGATCCGCGGCGAAGACGCCGGCCAGCACCGCACGCCCGACGCAGTCGGCCGCAGCGGCACCCACCTCCGCGGCCAGCCGCATCTCCGGCGAAAAGGAGGCGGGCGCGTCGGGCGGGGCCGGCACCTCTATCGCCCCTGTCGCCAGCGCGAACAGGGTGTCGCCGTCGTACGGGGTGTGCGCGGGCCGAACGGTGCGAGCCAGCCCGTCCTGGGCGGCGACGGCGACGCGCCGGCACGCGGCCGGGCTCAGCGCGGCGTCGGTCGCCACCACCCCGATGACGGTGTTGAGCGGGTTCTCCAGCGGGCCGGACGCGGTCGGCAGTTGGGCGAAGGCGTCCACCTGCTCGGCCGGCGGCGGCCGCAGGGCGAACTCCCCGATCAGGTCCGCCATCCACGGCAGACCGGTGGCCCGGTCGGCGACGTCGCCGGCGGAGTTCACCACGACCACCGCGCCGACGGTCACCCCGCACGGCAGCACCGTCGAGGCCATCCCGACACCGCCCTTGAGCACCCCGGCACGCGCCCCTATACCGGCGCCGACGCTGCCCACCGCCGGCGCATCGTCGCGGCCGACGGCGGCTTCGCACGCCAGGTAGCCGAACTCCGCCGTCGGGCGTCGGTCCCAGCCACCGACGGGCAGGTCGAAGATCACCGCGCCGGGCACGATGGGCACCACCCCGCCATCCATCGCCACGCCCCGTTCTCGCTCCTCGAGCCAGCGCATGACGCCGTCAGCGGCGGCCAGACCGTAGGCGCTCCCGCCGGCGAGCAACACCGCGTCGACGTACCGGACGGTGTTGGCCGGGTCCAGCAGGTCGGTCTCCCGGGTACCGGGCGCGCCGCCGCGGCAATCGACCGCGCCCACGGTCCCGGGCGGGGTCAGCACGACGGTGACGCCGCGGGCCCATCCCTGGCCGAGGGTCGCGTCGGGGTCGAGTCGGTGATAGTGGCCGACGCGGATGCCTCCGACGTCGGTGATGGCGTTCATCCGGCGGCCAACGGGATCATCTGGTCCCCATGAGCACCAGGACGAGGTATTCCTGCAACACGGTCAACCACTGATACACGTCGAAGTGCACGGCCAGCGGGTGGTCGGCGGGCAGGCGCTCGGGCCCCTCCGGGCCGACCTCGAGCATGACTCCCAGCGTCAGCCGAATGTCGTTGACCGCCGCGATCCAGGCGTTCGCGTCCTCCTCGGTGAGGTCGAACCGGCCGCCGTCATTCGGAACGGTGTCCAACAACCGTTGTGCGGCAAGGCGTTTGGCGCCGATGATCTCGGGTTCGTGCAGGCTGCGCAGCGCGGCGTTGATGCTGTCGGCATCGTCGGGAGCCAGCCCGTGATCGTCGTCTTGACGGAAGAAATCGGGCAGCAGCCGGCGCAGAGTCGGATCCTTGGGCGGATCGCTGTTCCCGGTCTTTATACCGGTGATCTCCTCGAGTTCGTCTGCGGGCGCGGAGGATTCACGCTCGTCGAGCAAACCGACCATGGCCGTGGCCAGGTTTCTCAGCAGGGCCGCCTCATGAGACGCCAGGGCGGACCGAAAACGGGGACCGTCCGCGGTCTCGACGCGCTTCCACTTGCGCACGGGTAATCGCCGAAGCCCTCGAGGATTACCGGTCCTGCTGCATGGTCGCCCACAACCCGGCGGCATGCAGCTTGGACACGTCGACTTCCATGGACTCCCGGCTGCCGGCCGACACCACCGCCTTGCCTTCGTTGTGCACTTGCAACATCAGCTTGGTGGCGTGCGGCTCGCTGTAGCCGAACAACTTCTGGAACACATACGTCACGTAGGTCATCAGGTTGACCGGGTCGTCCCACACGATCGTGACCCACGGGCTCGCCGTGACGTCTAGCGGAGCGGACTCGCGTTGTCCTGTAGTGCCCGGCTTAGCGGGCGCTGACATTACAACCATGGCTTACACGATACCGAGGGACGGGTGACGTTTCCGAGCCCCCGACGCCAGCCGATACCGTTATGGAATGAACGACCCGGTCGTAACTGGGCTGCTTACCGACAAATACGAGTTGACGATGCTGGACGCGGCATTACGCGACGGCACGGCCTCTCGACCGACGACCTTCGAGTTGTTCGCGCGCCGGCTCCCCGAGGGCCGCCGTTACGGCGTGGTCTGCGGGACTGGCCGTCTGCTCGAAGCGTTGCCGCGGTTCCGCTTCGACGACGAGGCGTGCCAGTTGCTGGCGCGGTTCCTCGATCCGGACACGTTGCGTTACTTGCGCGATTTCCGGTTCACCGGCGACATCGACGGCTACGCGGAAGGCGAGCTGTACTTCCCCGGCTCTCCCGTGCTGTCGGTGACCGGCACTTTCGCCGAATGTGTCGTGCTCGAGACGCTGGCATTGTCGATCTTCAACCACGACACGGCGGTCGCGTCCGCGGCCGCGCGAATGGTGAGTGCGGCCAGGGGCCGGCCGTTGATCGAGATGGGATCACGGAGAACCCACGAACACGCTGCGATCGCCGCGGCTCGGGCCGCCTATATCGCCGGCTTCGCCGCGTCCTCCAATCTGGAGGCGCAGCGCCGATACCGAATCCCCGCGGAGGGCACCTCGGCGCACGCGTTCACCATGTTGCACGCGAGCGGGGAACCCGCCGAGGTGACCGAACTGGCCGCCTTCCGCGCCCAGGTGGCTGCGCTGGGCGTTGGCACCACGCTGCTGGTGGACACGTATGACGTCACGACCGGTGTGGCCAATGCCGTGACCGCCGCCGGGGAGTCGCTCGGCGCGGTCCGCATCGACTCGGGCGAGCTGGGTGTCCTGGCACGCCAGGTTCGCGAGCAGCTCGACCGGCTGGGGGCCCACCGGACCCGCATCGTGGTCTCCGGTGACCTCGACGAGTTCTCCATCGCCGCCCTGGGTGCCGAACCGGTGGACAGTTACGGCGTCGGCACCTCGCTGGTGACGGGCTCGGGCGCACCGACGGCGAACATGGTCTACAAACTCGTCGAAGTCGACGGGATGCCGGTGCAAAAGCGCAGCAGCCACAAGGAATCCCGCGGCGGCCGCAAAGAGGCGCTGCGCCTGACGCGCTCGTCCGGCACCGTCACCGAGGAGGTCGTGTATCCGGCGGGCCATCGGCCCCCGGTTACCGAACCGTCGCGGATGTTGACCGTCCCGCTGGTCCGCGGCGGCGACGCGGTGTCCGAACCGAGTGTGGCCGCGGCGCGCGAGCTGGTAGCTTCCGGACTGCACAGTCTGCCGTGGGAGGGTCTGAACCTATCGAACGGGGAGCCCGCGATCCCCACGACGCTGATCCCCGCCGGCTCGGTAACACCGCAGAGCAAAAGAGGCTGACCACGTCCGAGGTGTCCGTGCCCGAGTTGCTGGCCATCGCCGTGGCCGCCCTCGGCGGCAGTGAACGCAGCGGCCAACTCGAGATGGCCAGCGCCGTGGCACGGGCGTTCGAAACCGGTGAGCATCTGGTCGTGCAGGCCGGTACGGGCACCGGAAAGTCGCTGGCCTACCTGGTGCCCGCGATCGTCCGGGCCATCGACGACGACTCACCGGTCGTCGTGTCCACGGCCACCATCGCGCTCCAGCGACAGCTCGTCGACCGCGATCTGCCCAGGCTGATCGATTCGATCGCCGACGCGCTCCCCCGCCGCCCGCAGTTCGCGCTCCTCAAGGGCCGCCGAAACTATCTGTGTCTGAACAAAATTCACAACGGCGGCGCCGAAGCCGAGGATGATGCGGGGGACCGGCCGCAGGAGGAACTCTTCGATCCCATGGCGGCCACGGCGCTGGGGCGCGACGTCCAACGACTCACCGCCTGGGCGTCGACGACCGAGTCCGGTGACCGCGACGACCTGAAACCCGGTGTGCCAGATCGATCGTGGTCCCAGGTCAGCGTTTCGGCGCGGGAGTGCCTGGGCGTGGCACGCTGCCCGTTCGGCTCGGAGTGCTTCTCCGAACGGGCGCGCAGCCGGGCCGGCGGTGCCGACATCGTCGTCACCAACCACGCGCTGCTGGCCATCGACGCGGTCGCCGACTCTGCGGTGTTGCCCGAACACGCGCTGCTGGTCGTGGACGAGGCCCACGAGTTGGTGGACCGGGTGACCTCGGTGGCCACCGCGGAGCTGACGCCGGCAACCCTGGGGGTCGCGGCCCGGCGGATCGCGCGGTTGGTGAATCCCGAACTGACACAACGGTTGGAAGCGGCGACAGCCAACTTCGCGGCGGCCATCCACGAAGCCACGCCGGGCCGCATCGACCGCCTCGACGAGGAGCTGGCGACCTACCTGACCGCGCTGCGCGACGCGGCGACCGCCGCGCGCTCGGCGATCGACACCACGAGCGACGCCAAAGCGGCCGCGGCCCGCGCCGAAGCGGTGGCGGCGCTGAGCGAGATCTCGGATACCGCGTCGCGGGCCCTGACGTCGTTCGGCCCCGCGATTCCCGATCGCACCGAGGTGGTGTGGGTCGATCACGAGGACAACCGGGGCTCCATGCGGCCGGTGTTGCGGGTGGCACCACTGTCGGTCGCCGGCCTGCTGCGCGGCCGGGTGTTCTCCCGTTCCACGACGGTGCTGACCTCGGCGACCCTGACCATCGGCGGATCCTTCGACGCGATGGCCGCGGCATGGGGTCTGACCGCTGAAGACACCGGGCCAGAGCCGAAGGATGCCCGCTGGCGCGGTGTCGACGTCGGCTCGCCGTTCCAGCACGCCAAGGCCGGAATCCTCTACGTCGCGGCTCATCTGCCGCCACCGGGCCGGGATGCCACCGGGTCGGCCGAGCAGCTGACCGAGATCGCCGAACTCATCACCGCGGCGGGCGGACGAACCCTGGGGTTGTTCTCGTCGATGCGGGCAGCCCGGGCCGCCGCCGAGGCCATGCGCCAACGGTTGTCGACGCCGGTCCTGTGTCAAGGCGACGACAGCACCTCCGCGCTGGTCGAGCAATTCAGCGCCGACGCGCCGACGTCCCTGTTCGGCACCTTGTCGCTGTGGCAGGGCGTCGATGTGCCGGGGCCGTCACTATCTCTGGTGCTCATCGACCGCATCCCCTTCCCGCGCCCCGACGACCCGCTGCTGGGCGCGCGCCAACGCGCGGTCGCGGCGCACGGCGGCAATGGCTTCATGGCGGTGGCCGCCAGCCATGCCGCATTGTTGTTGGCGCAGGGCTCGGGCCGGCTGTTGCGCCGCGTCACCGACCGCGGAGTGGTTGCCGTACTGGACTCGCGGATGGCCACCGCCGGCTACGGCGGCTACCTGCGTGCCTCGCTGCCGCCGTTCTGGCAGACCACCAACCCGGCGCAGGTTCGCGCCGCGTTGGAGCGGCTGCGCACCGCGGCCGAGGGCCTGCCCGCTTGAGGTCAGCGGGCCAGCGTGACCAGACCGAGCTCGGCGCTGCCGGCGAGCATCGGGTGATGGGGCAGCACGCGCACCGTGTACCCGACGGCCCCCGCCAGCGGTAGCGACAGCGTCGTCGAAAACACCTGGTTGCCGCCTTCGGCGGTCCCGGTGTACGACATCTCGACGGTGATCGGGTCCAGCAGCGCGTCGCTGGCGTCCACCCGGCCAACCAGCCCTTGGACCCTGACCTCGTCGGGCGCGAGCCCGTCCAGCGCCACGGTTGCGGTCAGCGTCAGCTTGGAGCCGAGCACCGGCGTGTCCGGCAGCCCGGTGCTGTCCACGTCGGTGATGGAGATCTTGGGCCAGGCCTCCTCGGCGCGCCGACGGTACGCGGCCAGCTCGCGGGCGGCGCCGAACTCGGCGGCGTCCTCACCGTCTTCGGCGGGCCCGACCGTCCTGCGCAGCGACTGCGCCGCGTGCGTGTAGTACTGATCGACGTAGTCGCGCACCATGCGCGAGGCGAGCACCTTCGGTCCGAGCGTCTGCAATGTGTGCCGCACCATCTCGATCCACCGGGGCGGCACGCCGTGTTCGTCACGCTCGTAGAACTTCGGAGCCACCGCCTGCTCCAGCAGGTCATAGAGCGCGCTGGCCTCCAGGTCGTCGCGACGGGCCTCGTCGGTCAGTCCGTCGGCAGACGGTATCTCCCAACCGTTTTCGCCGTCGTACCATTCGTCCCACCAGCCATCGCGGACGGACAGGTTCAGCCCGCCGTTGAGCGCGCTCTTCATCCCGGAGGTGCCGCAGGCCTCCAGCGGCCGCAGCGGGTTGTTCAGCCAGACGTCGCAACCCCAGTACAACAGCCGCGCCATGGACATGTCGTAGTCGGGCAGGAAGGCGATGCGGTGGCGCACCTCGGGACGGTCGGCGAAGCGGACGACCTGCTGGATCAGCGCCTTGCCCCCGTCGTCGGCCGGGTGCGACTTCCCGGCGACGATCAGCTGAATCGGCCTGTCCTCATCGAGCAGCAGGCGTTCGAGCCGCTGCGGGTCGCGCAGCATCAGCGTCAGCCGCTTGTAGGTGGGCACCCGCCGGGCGAAACCGATGGTCAGCACGTTCGGATCGAACGCCGTTGAAATCCAACCCAATTCGGCGTCCGAGGCGCCGCGTTCCAGCCACGATTTGCGCAGCCGGCGCCTGACGTCGTCGACCAGCAACGAGCGCAGTTGCGAGCGGATCCACCAGAGGTGACCCGCGTCGACCTGGTTCAGTCGCAGCCACACGCCGGGATCGCCGAACGAATCCGACCCGGCCAGCTCACGCCCCAACTGCAACCACTGCGGCGCCGCCCAGGTGCGCGCGTGAACTCCATTGGTGATCGAGCCGATCGGCACCTCATCCGCGTCGAACCCGGGCCACAGCTCGTTGAACATCGCGCGGCTCACCTCGCCGTGCAGCAGCGAGACGCCGTTGGCCCGCTGCGCCAGCCGCAGACCCATGTGCGCCATGTTGAACTTGGTCTGATCGTCCTCGGCGCCGAGCGCGAGGATGCGGGCGGTCGGCACGCCCGGCAACAACGCGGGCGCACCCTTGTCACCGACCTTCTCGGTCGCCTCAACGGGGTCGTCTCCGTTATCGGGGTCATCTCCGGCATGCCCGTCGAAATAGAGCCGCACCATGTCGATCGGGAATCGGTCGATGCCGGCGGGCACCGGGGTGTGGGTGGTGAACACGGTGCTGGACCGCACGACGGCCAGCGCGGTGTCGAAGTCCAACCCGGCGTCGGTCATCAATTCGCGGATGCGTTCCGCTCCGAGGAAACCGGCGTGCCCCTCGTTCATGTGGAACACCTCGGGTGCGGGCAGCCCTTCGATTGCGGTGAACGCGCGGATCGCCCGCACCCCGCCGATGCCGGCCAGCAGCTCCTGGCGCATCCGGTGCTCCTGATCACCGCCGTACAGCCGGTCGGTGATGCCGCGCAGCTCGTGCTCGTTCTCGGGGACGTCGGAGTCGAGCAGCAGCAGCGGGACCCGGCCCACCTGCGCGACCCAGATCCGCGCGTGCAGTTGGGCGGAATCGGGAAGCGTCAGCTCGACCAGGACGGGCTCCCCGGCGGCATCGGTGAGGAGTCGCAGCGGCAGCCCCTGGGGGTCCAGTGACGGGTACGTCTCGTTCTGCCAGCCGTCCGCGGTCAGCGACTGGCGGAAATACCCGGACCGGTAGTACAGGCCCACCGCCACCAGCGGTACCCCGAGATCGGAGGCCGACTTCAGATGGTCCCCGGCGAGGATGCCCAGGCCGCCGGAGTAGTTGGGCAGCACCTCGGCGACGCCGAACTCCATCGAGAAATAGGCGACGGCCGCCGGCATCGCCACACCTTCGGCCTGCTGCTGCTGGTACCACAGCGGACGGCTCAGGTAGTCGTTCAGGTCGGCGGCCAGCTCATCGAGCCGGCCCAGGAACGCCTCGTCGAGCGCCAACTCGTCGAGGCGTGCCGGATTCACCGCGCCCAGCAACGCCACCGGGTCAGAGCCACACCGCTCCCACAGGTCGACGTCGACGGTCGCAAACAGGTCCTGGGTCGGCCTGTCCCACGACCATCGCAAGTTGGTCGACAGCTGATCCAGCGCGGCCAGCCGTTCGGGAAGGTGAGCACGGACGGTAAAGCGGCGGAGGGCTTTCACGCGTCCTTACCTTACTGAGGATTTCGCCCCGCGCACGGCGGCGGTGATCGCTTTTCCCGCCGAGGGTGTGACCGGACACTAGGGTGGGTATCGGGTAATTATCGGGGCTGCAACGGTGCTTCCCCGCAGAGGCAGTTCCCCACGACAGGAAGTTTCGCCAGACGAGAGGCATTCCGCGACGAGCACACCGCGGTTTGGCCGCACACAATTCGGAACGGAGCTGTGGTGCCTGGTCGTGTCGAGATCGATGACGTCCAACCCGTCGTTTCCTGCGGCGCGTATCCCGCCAAGGCGGTGGTCGGCGAGGCCGTCCCGGTCCGTGCGGCGGTGTGGCGGGAAGGCCACGAAGCCGTGGCCGCGACCCTGGTGGTGCGCTACCTGGGGCCGCGCTATCCGCAGGTGACCGAAACCCGCCGGATCAAAGCGGTTCAGGCTCCCGTGAAGCCCGCAACCGACCTCGACGGAGGGGTGGACCAGCAACGGGTCAAGCCGCTGCTGCTGCCGATGACGCTGGGCCTCGAGCCCTATGTCTTCCACGGACAATTCACACCCGACCGGGTCGGCCTGTGGACTTTCCGGGTGGACGGCTGGGGCGACCCCGTCCACTCCTGGCGGCACGGCGTGGTGGCCAAGCTGGAGGCCGGCCAGGGCGAGACGGAACTGTCCAACGACCTTCTGGTCGGGGCCGCGCTGTTGGAACGCGCCGCCATGGGGGTGCCCCGCGCGCGGCGTGACCCACTCCTGGCGGCCGCCGCGGCGCTGCGGAACCCCGGGGACCCGGTCACCCGTTCCGCGCTGGCGTTGGCGCCGGAAACCGAGGAGATTCTGGCCGAGTATCCATTGCGGGATCTGGTCACGCGCGGCGAACAGTACGGCGTCTGGGTGGATCGTCCGCTGGCCCGCTTCGGCTCCTGGTATGAGATGTTCCCCCGTTCGACCGGCGGCTGGGACGCCGCGGGCAACCCCGTTCACGGCACGTTCGCGACAGCGGCCGCCCAACTGCCGCGGATCGCGGCGATGGGTTTCGACGTCGTATACCTGCCGCCGATCCACCCGATCGGCAAGGTTCACCGCAAGGGCCGCAACAACTCTCCCACCGCCGCGCCCGGAGATGTCGGTTCGCCGTGGGCGATCGGCAGCGACGAGGGCGGCCATGACGCCGTCCACCCCGACCTGGGCACCATCGAGGACTTCGATGCCTTCGTCGCCGCGGCCTGGGAACTGGGCATGGAGGTGGCGCTCGACCTGGCGTTGCAGTGCGCGCCGGACCATCCGTGGGCACGCGATCATCGTGAGTGGTTCACCGAACTGCCCGACGGCACCATCGCCTACGCGGAGAACCCGCCCAAGAAGTATCAGGACATCTACCCGCTCAACTTCGACAACGACCCGGCCGGTCTTTACGACGAAGTCCTGCGCGTCGTCCGGCACTGGATGGACCACGGCGTCAAGTTCTTTCGGGTCGACAACCCGCACACCAAGCCGCCGAACTTCTGGGCGTGGCTGATAGCGCAGGCGAAGAGCATCGACCCCGACGTGCTCTTCCTGTCGGAGGCCTTCACGCCGCCGGCCCGGCAATACGGTTTGGCCAAGCTCGGGTTCACCCAGTCCTACAGCTACTTCACCTGGCGCACGGCCAAGCAGGAACTCACCGAATTCGGCGACGCCATCGCCGCCTCCGCGGACTTCCGGCGCCCGAACCTGTTCGTGAACACCCCGGACATCCTGCATGCCGTCCTGCAGCACAACGGCCCCGGCATGTTCGCGATCCGCGCGGTGCTTGCCGCGACCATGGGCCCGGCGTGGGGCGTGTATTCGGGCTACGAGCTGTTCGAACACCGCGCGGTGCGGGAGGGCAGCGAGGAGTACCTGGATTCGGAGAAGTACGAGCTGCGACCCCGCGATTTCGCGGGCGCGCTCGCCGAGGGACGCTCATTGGAGCCGTTCATCGCGCGACTCAACGAGATTCGCCGCCTGCATCCCGCGCTGCAACAGTTGCGCACCATCCATTTCCACAGCGTGGACAGCGACGCGTTGCTGGCCTACAGCAAGTTCGACCCCGCGACCGGCGACTGTGTGTTGGTAGTGGTGACGCTCAACGCGTTCGGCGCCGAGGAAGCCACCGTGTTTTTGGATATGGCGGCATTGGGTATGGAGCCCTACGAGCGATTTTGGGTGCGCGACGAAATCACCGGCCAGGAATTCCAATGGGGGCAGGCCAATTACGTCCGCATCGACCCTGCCCGAGCGGTGGCGCATGTCATCAACATGCCACTGATCCCGCAGGAGTCCCGGATGAAACTGCTCCGTAGGCCACCACACGGACCGGAGGGATTGTGACATGAGCCAAGCCGATCAACTCGCCAGGACGCACCTGGCGCCCGACCCCGCGGACCTGTCGCGCCTGCTGGCCGGCACGCATCACAACCCGCACGGGGTCCTGGGCGCCCACGAATACAGTGACCACACCGTCATCCGGGCGTTCCGCCCGCACGCGGTCGAGGTCGCCGCGCTGGTCGGAGACGATCGGTTTCCGTTGGAGCACATCGATTCTGGCCTGTTCGCCGTGGCCTTGCCGTTCGTCAACCTGATCGATTACCGGCTGGAAGTCAAGTACGAGGGATCCGACCCGTACACGGTCGCCGACGCCTACCGCTTCCTGCCCACCCTGGGCGAGGTCGACCTCTTCCTGTTCGGCGAGGGCCGCCATGAACGACTCTGGGACGTGCTCGGCGCGCATCCCCGCTCCTTCACCACGGCCGACGGTGTCGTCAACGGGGTTTCGTTCGCGGTGTGGGCGCCCAACGCCAAAGGCGTCAACCTCATCGGCGAGTTCAACGGCTGGACGGGCAGCGATGCCCCCATGCGGTCGTTGGGTTCCTCGGGCGTCTGGGAGCTGTTCTGGCCTGACTTCCCCATGGAGGGCCTGTACAAGTTCCGGGTGCACGGCGCCGACGGGGTGGTGACCGAGCGGGCCGATCCGATGGCCTTCGCCACCGAGGTGCCGCCGCACACCGCCTCCCGCGTGACACGCAGCGAGTACACCTGGCGGGACGCGGATTGGATGCAACAGCGCGCCCAGCGCAACCCGGTGTTCGAACCGATGAGCACCTACGAGGTGCACCTGGGCTCCTGGCGGCCCGGCCTCAGCTACCGCGACCTGGCGCACCAGCTCACCGCCTACGTTCTCGAGCGCGGGTTCACCCACGTCGAGCTGCTGCCGGTTGCCGAGCACCCGTTCGCCGGGTCGTGGGGCTACCAGGTGACCTCGTACTACGCGCCGACATCGCGATTCGGCACCCCCGACGAGTTCCGGTTGCTGGTCGACTCCCTGCACCAGGCCGGCATCGGCGTCATCGTGGACTGGGTGCCGGCACACTTCCCGAAGGACGCCTGGGCGCTGGGGCGGTTCGACGGAACCCCGCTCTATGAGCACTCCGATCCCAAGCGTGGCGAGCAACTCGACTGGGGCACTTACGTTTTCGACTTCGGCCGAAATGAGGTGCGCAACTTCCTGGTGGCCAACGCGCTGTATTGGCTCGAGGAGTTCCACGTCGACGGGCTACGGGTGGACGCGGTCGCCTCCATGTTGTACCTGGACTACTCGCGCCCCGAAGGCGGCTGGACGCCGAACGTCTACGGCGGCCGGGAAAACCTGGAGGCCGTGCAGTTCCTGCAGGAGATGAACGCCACGGTGCACAAGTCGGCACCGGGCATCGTGACCATCGCAGAGGAGTCGACGTCCTGGCCAGGGGTTACGCGCCCGACGAACCTTGGCGGCCTGGGCTTTTCGATGAAGTGGAACATGGGCTGGATGCACGACACGCTCGACTACATCAGCCGCGATCCGGTCTACCGCAACTACCACCACGGCGAGATGACGTTCTCGATGCTCTACGCCTTCAGCGAGAACTACGTGCTGCCGATCAGCCACGACGAGGTGGTGCACGGCAAGGGCACGCTGTGGGGCCGGATGCCGGGCAACAACCACGTCAAGGCCGCCGGGCTGCGCAGCCTGCTCGCCTACCAGTGGGCGCATCCCGGCAAGCAGTTGCTGTTCATGGGGCAAGAATTCGGCCAGCGCGCCGAGTGGTCCGAGGAACGCGGCCTGGATTGGTGGCAACTCGACGAGCAAGGGTTCTCGAACGGCATCCTGCGGATGGTGCACGACATCAACGACATCTACCGCAGCCATCCGGCACTGTGGAGCCAGGACACCATTCCCGACGGCTACTCCTGGATCGATGCCAACGACTCGGCCAACAACGTGTTGAGCTTCTTGCGGTACGGCAACGACGGCTCGGTCATGGCCTGCGTGTTCAACTTCGCGGGCAGCGAGCACAGCGGCTACCGGCTGGGCCTGCCGTCCGCCGGCCACTGGCGTGAGGTGCTCAACACCGATGCCACCGACTACAACGGCTCCGGGATCGGCAACATGGGCGGGGTGGACGCCACCGAGGATCCGTGGCATGGCCGCCCGGCCTCGGCGGTGCTGGTGCTGCCGCCGAACTCGGCCCTGTGGCTAGAGCCCGCGTAGGCCCGTTAAGGGCCGACGACCGGGAGGCTCAGTAGAGCGCGTTGGCGAGGTTGCGCCGCCCGGCGACGACCTCGGGGTCCGCCGGATCGAAGAGCTCGAAGAGCTCGATCAGCCTGGTGCGTACGCGGGTGCGCTCGTCCCCGGATGTGTTGCGCACCAACGCGATCAGCCGATCGAACGCCGCGCTGACATCCTGGTTGAGGATCTGGACGTCGGCGGCCGCGAAGGCCGCATCGATGTCGCCCGGTGCCGCGTCGGCCGTGGCGAGGGCGTCCGGCGGATGTGCGGTCGCACGCATGAGAAAGTCGATCTGCCGGATCGCGCCCTTTGCTTCGGCGCTGCCCGGGTTGGCATCCAATATCGCTTCATACAAACCTCTGGCTGCCTCGAAATTTCCGGCCTCGAGTTGTTCGCGCGCTGCGGCCAGCTCGGGATCAACCCCGTCGGAGTCCGCGGAATTGCTTGGGCCCCGGAGTTTCCCGGCCGTCGCCGAGAGAAGCGAGTCGATCCACCCACGCAGCTGGTCGGGCGGCTGCATGCCTTGAAAACTGGACAGCGGCTGCCCGGCGGCCAGCGCCACGACCGTTGGCACCGCGTCGACGCCGAATATCTGCGCCACCCTGGGCGCCACGTCGACGTTGACCGTCGCCAGCGACCACTTGCCGCCGTCCTCGGCGGCCAGCCCGGACAAAATGTCGACAAGCTGGACGCACGCGTCGCTGCGCGGTGACCAGAGCAGCACCACCACGGGCACTTCCTCGGACCGGAGCAGGACTTCGGTCTCGAAATTGGCCTCGGTGATCGCGGATACCCCAGGGCCGCCGCCACCGGCCGCCGGTGCGCCGCCGGCCGGCTGCTGTTGCTGTTGGGCCCGCTGCTTGAGGCCGGACAAGTCGACCGCACCGGCAAGCGCGGGGCCAATCGAGGGTCGCGGACGCGTCACGACGTCAAGTTTGGCATGCGCATCGGCGACCGATCCACCCGGTCGGGTGGCACCTCGGCGGACCGGGAGTCGCTCCCGACGGGCCTCGAGCGGGGGATATGACGAAGATCACAAAAGTCCCCGCGCGGGTCGATCCAGCAACCTCGTTGAGAGTCGACCCGCGCCGACGAAACCGGCTACTTCGCGTTTGCCCGCAGGATCAGGGCGTCGCCCTGACCACCCGCGCCGCACAGGGCGGCGACGCCGTAGCCGGAGCCCCGGCGGGCCAGTTCCAGCGCCACATGCAGCGTGATCCGCGCGCCCGACATGCCGATCGGATGCCCGACGGCGATCGCCCCGCCGTTGACGTTGACGATGTCGCGATCGAGGCCGAGTTCGCGGGTCGATGCCAAAGCGACCGCCGCGAACGCCTCGTTGATCTCCACCACGTCGAGCTGGTCGACGGAGATGCCCTCGCGGCCGAGCGCCTTCTTGATCGCGTTGGCCGGCTGCGACTGCAGGGTGGAGTCCGGTCCGGCCACGACACCGTGCGCGCCGATCTCAACCAGCCAGGTCAGACCGAGCTCCTCCGCCTTGGCCTTGTTCATCACCACCACGGCCGCCGCCCCGTCGGAGATCTGGGACGCCGAACCGGCGGTGATGGTGCCGTCGCGACGGAATGCCGGCTTGAGGCCGGACAGGGACTCGACGGTGGTGTTGGCGCGGATCCCCTCGTCCTCGGTGAACTGCAGCGGATCACCCTTGCGCTGCGGGATGTTGACCGGCACCACTTCGTCGGCGAAGACGCCGTCCTTCCACGCCGCGGCCGCCTTCTGATGCGACCGCGCAGCGAACTCGTCCTGCTCCTCGCGGGTGAACTTGTCCACGTCGTTGCGCTGCTCGGTGAGCGCGCCCATCGGCTGGTCGGTGAACACATCGTGCAGGCCGTCGTAGGCCATGTGGTCGCGCACCGTGACGTCGCCGTACTTGTAGCCCGCCCGGCTGTCCATCAGCAAATGCGGCGCCTTGGTCATCGACTCCTGCCCCCCGGCCACCACCACGTCGAACTCCCCGGCGCGGATCAGTTGGTCGGCGAGCGCGATCGCGTCGATGCCGGATAGGCACATTTTGTTGATGGTCAGCGCCGGAACGTCCCAGCCGATGCCGGCCGCCACGGCCGCCTGGCGGGCCGGCATCTGGCCGGCCCCGGCCGTCAACACCTGGCCCATGATCACGTACTCGACCGCGGAGGTGGGCAGGTTGGCCTTCTCGAGCGCGCCGGCGATGGCAATGGCACCCAGATCGCTGGCCGAGAAATCCTTCAACGAACCCATCAGCTTGCCGATCGGCGTCCGCGCTCCAGCAACGATCACCGAAGTCGTCATTACTCTCTCCTAAGGCCTACTAAGGCTCCCCTGGACGGCCGATTTGGCCTCCCGGAGAAGCGCAATCTTTGCCGCCAGGTTACCTTTATGTGATGACGACCGATCAAGTTGACGCCCGTCAGGTCCTGGCCACCGCGCTGGTGACGGCGATCGATCACGTCGGCATCGCAGTCGCCGACCTGGACGCGGCCATCGCGTGGTATCACGACCACCTCGGCATGATCGTTGTGCACGAGGAAGTCAACGAGGAGCAGGGAATCCGCGAGGCCATGCTGGCCGCGCCGGGCGCCCCGGCCGGTACCACCCAGATCCAGCTGATGGCACCGATCGACGACTCCTCGACCATCGCCAAGTTCATCGACAAGCGCGGGCCCGGCATCCAGCAGATGGCCGTCCGGGTGAGCGACCTCGACAGCGTGATCGAGCACCTGCGCTCTCAGGACATCCGGCTTCTCTACGATGTGCCCCGCCGCGGTACGGCAAACTCACGGATCAACTTCATCCACCCCAAGGACGCCGGCGGCGTTCTCATCGAACTGGTCGAACCGGCCGCCTGAGACGCGGCGGTCAGGACCACCTCCGGGTGGGCCCGCGCGTGGCGCGGTGGGTCCAGCACGCGGCATGCCAATGGCGACGATCCTCGGCCCCGCCGAGGGTCGGATCAGTCGGCCAGACCACCAGATGAGCCGTGCCCGAGCGTATTTCGTGATCGCAACCGGGACAGCGGTAGGTCTTGACCGCGCGGGCCGCCGCGACGGGACGCACCTCGTACTCGTGGCCGTCCGGCCCGATCTCCAGCCGGCGCAGCGCCGGCGGCGAGGGGGACGGGCGCTGCCGACGTGGCGGGGTACGACGCCGGGCCATGCGGCCAGCCTAGCCGCGAGGCTCAGAACAGCCGGTATTCGTCGCTGTCCATCCCCCGCATCTTGTCGTAATCCAATGTGATGCAACGGATCCCGCGGTCAGTGGCGAGCGTGCGCGCTTGCGGCTTGATCTGCTGGGCCGCGAACACCCCCTTCACCGGTGCCAGCACGCTGTCGCGATTGAGCAACTCGAGGTAGCGGGTGAGCTGCTCGACGCCGTCGATCTCCCCCCGCCGCTTGATCTCCACCGCGACGGAACCGCCCTGCTCGTCACGGCACAGCAGGTCGACCGGCCCGATCGCGGTCATGTATTCCCGGCGCACCAGCGTGTAACCCTCGCCGAGCAGTTGCACGTGCTCGGCGAGCAACGCCTGCAGGTGGGCTTCGACGCCGTCCTTGACCAAGCCGGGGTCAACGCCGAGGTCGTGGCTGGAGTCGTGCTCGACCGACTCGACGGTGATGCGCAACTGTTCGCCGGCCTTGTTCTGCACCACCCACACGGGCGCCAGATCACCGGCCTCCTCGCTGAGCCAGCACGGCGGACTCATCCAGTTCAGCGGTTTGTAGGCACGGTCGTCGGCGTGCACGCTGACCGAGCCGTCCGCCTTGAACAACAGCAACCTGCGCGCCGAAGGAAGATGCGCGGTGAGCCGGCCGACATAGTCCACTGTGCACTGGGCGATGACTAGACGCACCCGACTCACCTTAGAGCGTGGCCGACAAATTAGGCTGACGCCACCATGTCGGCCAACCAGAGCTTGGCAAAACGCATCGGCCGGGTGCTCGAGACGGTCACCCGTCAGAGCGGCCGGCTACCGGAGACCCCGGCGTACGGCTCGCTGCTGCTGGGCCGGGTGTCCGAAAGCCAGCTCCGTCGCCGCATTCGCATCCAGGTCATCCTGACGGTGTTGGTCTTGGGCGCCAACCTGATCGGCATCGCCGTCGCGCTGCTCCTGGTGACCATCGCCATTCCGCAGCCGAGCGTGTTCGACGCGCCGTGGTGGATCACCTTCGCGGCATCGCCGGCCTACATCGCGCTGGCACTGGCGGTGGGCACCTATTGGATCACCCGCAGGACCGTCGTATCGCTGCGCTGGGCCATCGAGGAGCGCACGCCGAGCCGGGAGGACGAGCGCAACACCTTCCTCGCCCCCTGGCGCATCGCCCGCTTCGATCTCATCCTGTGGAGTGTCGGGGCGACGGTGCTGACCACGCTTTACGGCCTGGTCAACACGCTGTTCATCCCGCGCTTCCTGATCGCGGTGGGCATCTGCGGCATCTTGGTGGCGACCGGCAGTTATCTGCTCGCCGAGTTCGCGCTGCGCCCGGCTGCGGCTCAGGCGCTCGAAGCGGGGCCACCGCCGCGGCGATTCGCCTCGGGGATCATGGGCCGGACCATGGTGGTCTGGTTCCTCGGATCGGGCCTGCCCGTTCTCGGCATCGCCTTCCTGGCGGGCTTCCAGGCCCTGATGCGCAATCTGACCGAAACGCAATTCGCCGTCGGCGTGCTGATCGTGTCGATCGCCACGCTCATCTTCGGTTGCCTGTTGATGTGGATCCTGGCCTGGCTCACCGCGACTCCGGTGCGCGTGGTCCGCGCGGCGCTGAGGCGTGTCGAGCGCGGTGATCTGCGGGGGGACCTCGTGGTGTTCGACGGGACCGAACTCGGTGAGCTACAACGCGGATTCAACGCGATGGTCGACGGTTTGCGCGAGCGCGAACGCGTCCGCGACCTCTTCGGCCGGCACGTCGGGCGCGAGGTCGCCCTGGCCGCGGAACGCGAGCGACCGAAGCTGGGCGGCGAAGAACGTCACGTGGCAGTCGTATTCATCGACATCGTCGGCTCTACCCAACTGGTGACCAGCAGGCCTCCGGCCGAAGTCGTTTCGGTGCTCAATCAATTCTTCGGCATCGTTGTCGAGGAAGTGGACCGACACTGCGGGCTGGTCAACAAGTTCGAGGGCGACGCGACGTTGGCGATCTTCGGAGCGCCCAATCATCTGGACCGTCCGGAAGACGAGGCGCTGGCCACCGCTCGCGCCATCGCCGAGCGGCTCGACAACGAAATGCCGGAGTGCCAGGCCGGTATCGGCGTGGCGGCGGGGCAAGTGGTCGCCGGCAATGTCGGCGCCAGGGAACGCTTCGAGTACACCGTGATCGGTGGGCCGGTCAACGAGGCGGCCCGGCTGTGCGAGCTGGCCAAGTCACACCCCGGCCGGCTGCTTGCGACGTCCGGCGCGCTGGAGGGCGCGAGCGAGAAGGAACGCGCCCGTTGGAGTTTGGGTGAGACCGTGACGCTTCGCGGACACGAGCGCCCCACCCGGCTGGCTTCGCCCGCCGACTCGCCCGCGTGGCGCGATTGATTTCCGGCCCGAGTGGGTAACGGGATTAAGGACATCGCCCCTCATAGAGATTGGTGTTGACATGACCGGTAGTGGGACTGCCCGCCGTGTTTCCGTCGCCGCGGGCATCGCCGCGGCAATCGCCCTGAGTTCGTTCACCGCGGGATGCAGCTCGAACAACAACAACAAGAACCCGACGACGTCGACCGTCACCACCACCGTCACGACGCCCGCGAGCGTCACCACGACGGCACCGGCGGCAACGACTCCCGCCGGACCGGGCGGCGGCGGCCCCGAGACCGGACCCGGTGGCGCCACGACCGCCGGACCGGGTGGTTCCGGCGCCGGCGCCGGTCCCGGCGGGGCGAGTGCGGGTGTGCCAGGCGCCGGGGCTTCCGCCGGACCCGGCGGCGCGGGCGCCTGCGCCGGCGGCGTTTGCGTCGGAACCCCTCCTAGCCCGTAATAACCGGCACCGCCCCGCTGGGCGATGACGCCGGCCTGGTCGCCGGCGTCATCGTCCCGGCGGCGCTCCCCCACGCATACCGACGCCACCAATCGGGCGCCGATCCGCAACAGCGCGCGATGGAGTACTCCCCCGCCGAGCCACCGGCCGACGTGGTACCACGATGCCGCCGTGTGCGCCGGCCTTCGTTTCCATGCACCCAGGGTGCGGCCTGCGGAGACTGCTGGATGCGATCTGTGCCGCATTGCATCGTCAGCCGTGGATGGTGTCGGAAAGCGGCGAGTCTCGTCACCACCGCCGGCTTGGTGTCAGCCGGACTACGCGTTGATCTGATGCCCATCAACGGCAGAATTGTGTGCCCGGGCCGAGGATGGTTCGCTGGCCGACGCCGACCCGTACCGCGACGTCGGCGCCTCGCCAAGTTACCGAGGGCGCCGCATAGGTGAGCGCTGTGGTCCGCCGGATCACTGTGCAGCACGGGGCGGTGTTCGCACTACGCCCGACGCAGTTCATCCGGTAGCCGACCGCAGTCGATCGATAGGGAAACTCCTTATTTTTTCCCTCCTCCCAACGGGTGAGAGTCGAGGGAACGAAGTGAACCACTGGCCGTGCGCGTCGTCCTCGGCATTGGTGACCCGATAGGGAAAGAGGAGAACGGGATGGCACGAAGGATGAATTCAACGCTCGCGTTCGCGATGACGGCCGCCACTGGTGTCGCCCTGTTCTCCGCTGCGGGGCCGGCCGGGCTCGCTCGTGCCGACCAACAGGACACAAAGCAATACGTCAACAACGAACGCCGCTCCACCGCATGCCCCCCGCTGACCGAGCGTGGCGACCTCGACAATGCCGCTCAGCAGTACGCCACCACGGAAAAGGCCCCGGTGCAGCTGGCCGGCTACGCGGGCACCGTCGTCGCCTTCCTGGGCTCCGGCGACCCATATGCCAAGGCTGCTGACAGCGCGATGGGAAAAGCGAAAGGCGCGGTTCACGATTGCAAGTACAACGACTTCGGCGTGGGCTTCATCCGGCATGAAGATCGCAGCGTCGATGTCGTCACCATCGTGCTCGGCCAGTCCTCCACGACGCCCACGACCCCTCCGCCCGTCAACCAGGCGCACGGCCCGGGACTCGACCTGGAGGCGAGTGCGGTAGTTCAGGCACGCAGCGAAACCGGCTGCCCTGGCTTGGCTTATCAAACTGCACTCGAGGGCGTGGCTCAGCAGTACGCCAGGACGGAAACTCCCGCGTTCACGCCTGGGCAAGTCGGATTTCTGGCATCCGGCGATCCGGCAGCGAAAGCCATCGACAGCCTGACCTCCAAGGCGCACGGCGCCATTGCCGATTGCAGCAACACTGTGTACGGAGTGGGCTTCGTCCGTCATGAAGACCGCAGCGTCGACGTCGTCACGGTTGTGCTGGCGAAGCATTGAGCTTGCGCATCCGGCTATCGGGACCGCGCGACGCATAGCTGCGTTATCCGACGTGTCACCAACCCGCGGCGCGGGGCCATTCGCGCCCTACAGTGCTTGGCTGCAGATCATTTGACGACGACCGTCGGACGCTGACGGGAAGGTCACTCCGGGTTGAAACGGCGAGAAGACCAGCACCCCTACACATCTGGGGCTGTAACAGTCCGCCGCGCTACCGTGCCATACGTTGTGGCTAACCGCTACCTCGCCCTGGGACCGATCGGTGGCACCTGGGTGGCCGCGGACACCCGGTCCGCCGGAAGTCCTGCCCGCAGGCACGCGAGGACAACAAGATCGGCGGAGTTGGCGGCGAATACGCCGAACATGTAGGCGTCCTGCGGGACCGCCACCGCGTAGAGCAGCTGAGGTGGATCGGCTTCGGGGGCGATTGTCGCCAATGATCCTCGTAAGCAATGTGCAATGTCCGTGATTGGTCGATCGTTGTTCTGACGGGTGTACCACTCCGCCAGATAGCACGATGACGGGCCGGCATCGTCACGCGTCACGTCATACGCTCCCGCAGCTGTCGTCCAGGGCTAACGGGGCACTTGCGGTGCGATTTCGCGAGCCAGTTTCACTGCTGCGGCATTCGCCTCGTCGGGCGATAGTCGCAATACGGCCACCTGTACCGTATTCACGCGGTTGCCGGCGGCGAATTCCACCTCGCCGCCTCCCATGTAACGCATGCCGTCCGGCCCCGGCTTGGTGACGTCGGGGAAGCCGGGGGCGGGCAACTTATTGTTGAGGGCAGTGCCGGGATTGCTGATGGTGAGCGACAGCGATTCCTCGGTCGCTGTGTTCTGCCATGTGCAATCGCCCTGTTCGGGATCCTTGCCCGTCGACACACCCGCCACCGAGACGCCGAGCAACGACGAAATCTCTTCCGGCGCAATCATGGCGCAGGCATCGATGCGTGCCGCAGCGGATGGCTTCGAAGCGACCGCGGATTGTGGCACCGTCGCCCCACCGCCGCCGCCGGCCGTCGGCCCGTTCGATCCGCAACCGGCTGCTACGCAGCACAACGCAGCGATGGTCAATATGTGCGGGCGACGTCGCCGTCCGGGCGCGGCACCACAATTGCCTAGCCAGTTCATGAACAGGTACCTCCACCACACCCGGTGACTCAACAGCCCAACGACTTTCGACATTAGGTGCGCCGGATTGCGGGTATCAATAGGGAGTTCCCCTACACCCGCGTCGAGCGCGATCAACGGCGCCCGCGACGATCCGCCGCACCGGATCACTCGTCTGAGAGCCAAAGTCATAGGGAAACGCCCTATTGGTACCGCGCAAAGCTCGGCATAGCGTGGCGGGAACTGCACCGGAGTGACGTAGCAAGGAGGCGTCATGACCAGGACACGACCAGACATAGCGGTCGTCCTCTCAGCCACGACAGCCAGCTTGGTCGCGTTCGCGGGGATCACCGCGACTCCACTCGCGCATGCCGATTCTCTCGACGCAATTCGGGGCGCCGTCAATGGCGCCCGCGCCGAATCGACCTGCCCACCCCTGGCGTATTCCGGTCAACTCGAAGCCGCGGCACAGGAACTCGCCAGACTCCCAAACGACGCCTATGAGCACATCAACCCTCACGGCTACCAGGGCGCCACCAGCGGCAATCTCGTTCGCGATGATCCCACTGCCAGGGCTACATCCGAACTAGTTGCACAGGAACGGATTCCCATCCATGACTGCGACAATAAGGATTTTGGCGTAGGCATGTTTCGGGACGGCGGTGCGGACAAGAGCATTGTCGCCGTCGTCCTTGGTAAGCCGGCTCCCCCGAAAGTCGCACCGGCCCCAGCACCGGTGCCGTACCAGCAATTTGCCAAGGTGATCGGCGGGGATGCCGATGTGTTCGACATCGCACACAATGACGTCCCCGATCCCAAGACTGGCGTGGTCGCGGCCAAGGTCGGCAAGTTGACGAACGGGTCCCAGGTCTACATAGGCGTGCCATGTAAAAATGGTTGGTGCCAAGTCAACTCGAATCAGATCCAGCGTGGCTACGGGTTCGTCGAGCAGAGCCACCTGCAGTTCATTTGAGCCGGACCCGTGGCCATGGCGCGGAATTGCGGACTCCAGGAGTGCGCTGCAGTGGACATCCGCGTCTGAGGTTGCATGTTGTTCGCGGCGGCGGCGTTCTGCTGTGTCCCCTGGACGGGCAGCCCGCGAGACCCCAGGGCGGTATCGGTAATTCCCCTATAGTCTTGCGGCGCGCGGGCAGCGGAAAGGCGAGTCCTAGAGGGGTCGCGCGACTTGGGTACTCACCTGCATGCCGTGGCCAGTGCGGTCATTGGTGAAAATGAAACTGTCCCCGGTCGCCACGACGGACCAGCCTTGCGCCTCGTATGTACCGGGTTGCAGCTCAACCTTGCCGGCAAGCGCGCCAAGATCCGCGTCGACGAATTGGAAGTTGCCGTCCGCGCTGACACTCACGGTATGAGAAGGGCGACCGTTGCCGCGAGGAGGCCAGCCGTCTGAGGAGGTTTCGCAAGCGACCAGTTCAACGCTGACAGAACAGCCGATCGCGTGGGACACCGTGGTCACACGCACATAGCCATGGTCGTTGGCGATCAACGGAGTAGGTGGTGTCGGCGGTGTCGAGGTCGAGATCAACTGGTACTTCTGCGGCACCACAATTCCCGCTATTGACGTCATGGCGGCCGGCGTCGTCAGGACGAAAGCGAGAGCCATGATCGCCGCGATGGTCAACATCCGGTTTGCCTTGGCGCTGGCTCTGCTTCGCATCGAACTCCTGTTGTTTGAAGATTTGAAGGAGACGATCAAACGCTAGCGGTGCACCGGCCGGCCACACATCAGGGAAAGCACTATCACTTCGAAGTTCGGCCATCGAACCGATAGGGAAACTCCGTATTCCATCGCGGACCCCGCCGCTTTAGCTTTGAGGCGCGAACAGAACGTAGGCGGCGACAGGAGTTGTTCTGATGTCTTGTGATTCGGCGCCAGAGGCCAAGTCCGTAAACGAACCCGGCCGCGAGCCGGGGCGAGCCGAAAGACGTAAGGGCCGGCGGGCAGTCCCGATACCCATGTTGCTGCTCGGCGCGGCCCTTGCCACTTTCAGCTTCACGGTCCCGGTCGCTTCTGCGAATGGCGGCTGCATTCCCGGCGACGCCGCCGGGCAGGTTCCGCGCCAAGCCCGACCGGGTGACAACGTGTGCGTCTCGCCGTCAGTCGCGTCGGAAGTTCAGTCCGAGAATTCGGCCGCGGCCGCGGGCCAGGGCTACGCCGGTGGAGGCGCTTACGGGCCCAAGACGTGCGTCTCGGGGTTGGTATGGCGCGAGGCATTCGACGGCGATGCAGTGTGCGTCAGCCCGCAGAGGCGCAACGAAACGTGGCAGGAAAACGCCAACGCGGGGGTCGGCGCCACCGGCGGACTGAAGCCACAGACCAACTCGACCGCGTCCGGTGAGCACACGGTGACCTACCAGGTCCTGGGAGCGGGTGACGTCTTCTCGGCCATTCCCGACCCCGGGACGCCGGTGTATCCGGCCAGCAACACCACATGGGTTGCTACGCCGTGGTCGCAGACGGTACAGGTTCCCGGAAGCAAGTTCCTGGCCTTGAATTACACGGACCACCACGGTACTCACGACTGCTCGATCTTGGTGGACGGCCAGCCCGTACACCTCACCGAGCACAAGCCGGGACGTTGCGCCTACCAGATTCCCTGATACGCGGCGTCCAAGTCCTTTTCGCGATGCGGATACAACGTTGCGGCGCCTCCCCCGCGGACCCGAGTAGGACTCAGAGCGGTTGCTAAGAGTCGCTTTTCAGTTGGTCCAGGCGACGGCCTAGTTCCGCGCGGGATCGGATGCCGAGTTTGCGATAAATCCTAGAGAGGTGCACTTCGACGGTCTTAGGACTGATGAACAGTGCAGCGGCGATGTCGTGATTGGTCCTGCCGCCTGCTGCCAAGTCGGCGATCCGTTGCTCCGCTGACGTCAGCACCTTCGACTCGTCTCGGCCGAAGTTGATGCGTTCCAAGGAGTTTCGCGCACGTTGCGCCCAAAGCGGCGTGTTGAGCTCTTCGAAGACGGTCGCGGCCGTACGCACCGCTGCAGCGGCGTTCTCTCTGCCGCGCTGTCTGCGCAGAATCTCACCAAGAAGCAATTGCGTGCGGGCGCGCTCAAATGGCATCGGTAGCCGCTCATGCTCGGCCATCGCGCGTTCGGCGGCCTCTAGCGCCGCGCTCAGATCTCGTCTACCGGCTAGGAGCATCGCCCGGCAACGCGACCCCGATGCCAGCATCCACGGCCTGTCCAACCGATGTCCGTTGCCCTCCAAAATGTCAATCAGGCTCTGGGCCTCGTCGAACCGGCCAAGGTGAATCAGCGCCTCGACCGCGTCGGGCAGAAACGGGGTGACGAAGATTTCCGTGGCGCGCGGGTGCTGCTCGAGTCGGCCGAGCAGCGGCGCCAAAGTCTGCAGCACCGCCTCGTAGTTGCCGAGGGAAAGTTCAAGAAACCCAAGTGTGGTCGTCGGCCACACCGTGACCAGTGCTGGCGAATCACAGCGCTGAGCTGCGCTCAGCGCGGCCCGGGCATCGCGGCGAGCCACAGGCTCGTCGCCGGCGTAGGCGGCCACCATGGCCTGAACCAGCAATGCCACCGCCAGCGGCAGGTCTTCGTCGAGGAGGCGCGCACGCTGCAGGGCGTCCTCACCGATGAGCGATGCTTCCGCGAAGTCGCCACGCCAGATTTCGTTGAGCGCGCCATGGAAGGCATCGACCATCATTTCGCTGTCCGCACCACGCTCTACATAGCGCTGCCGAATTGTCCTGAGCTCTCGGCGCCCATCGTCAAGTCGTCCCGTCGCGTTGAGCAGCGCGGCGCGCTGGAGAGTTGGCCACAGCATGGCCGATGACGGCTCTTGGCCGTCGTCGAGTAGCAGCGCTGTTCGCAAGGTTGCTTCGTCGAACCCGTCACCGACCAGGAAGTGCACCAGAACTTGCATGCTCAACGCCTGGCTCAGGACCTGACGGTCGTCTAGCCGGGCCGCCCTGTTCACCGCCTCGTTGGCCGCCTGGACGGCGGCGTCGAACTCGTGATTGTTAATCCGGGCGAAGGACAACGACACCAGTATCCGGCCAAGCAACCCATTGTCTCCGGTGGCCGCGTCCGCCGCTCGCTGCAGGAGCCTGGCGGCGTCCCGGGAACTACCGTCGAGCAGTGCCCACAGTCCCAGCAAACTGAGGGCCTCAGCGTGGACGTTCTCCGGCGCTGAGGTCTTGAGCACTTCCTCGAGAACCTCGCGTGCGCGCGCGGCATCACCGGCGCTGAAGTGAAGGGTCGCGCAACGGATCTGACGCTCAGGATTATTTGCACCGAGCTCGATGGCTAATTCGGTGAACTCGGCGGCCGCCGCCGGCGCCCCACGCCTGCTGGCCAACTCGGCGGCGGCGTCGAGAGCCTCCAGCGTCGCCGGGTCGCCGTGGGTGGCGGCCAGTGCCAGATGGCGAGCGCGCAATTCCGGGTGGTCGACCAGCGCTGCGAGCCGCCTGTGCATGTTGCGCCTTTGTGCCGGCGAGGCGGCGGTATAGACGGCAGCGGTCAGTAGCGGGTGAGTGAATCGGAGCCGGTTACGGTCAATCGTGATGATGCCACGCTGCTCTGCAGCGAGCAGTCGTTCAACGCACTCATCGACGGCCTGACCTGTCGCCTCCGACACGACGTCTACCGTCGGTTCGGCCAGACATGCTGCGGCAAGAAGGATTTCGCGCACATCGTCGTCGAGCACCCCGATTTTGGAGGTCACCAGCCCGGTCAATGTGGTCGGCAGAGTCATTTCGATGCCCGTTTGCCCCTCGGGTATGGCGCGCGCTAATTCGATGGCATAGAAGGGATTGCCGCCAGAAGCGTCGTGGATGCGCAACATGGCATGTCGTGAAACCGAGCGCCCCAACTGCGCCTTGATGACTTGATGCAGTCCGCCGACGTTCAAGGGCTTGAGCGCAATTCGCGTTATGCCATTCGGGTTTTCGAACTGGAACCACGACACATCGTCACCGTCGCCGGTGCGCACAGTCGCGAGCAGCCCGACTGGGCCTGAGAACCGTCGTGCCGCGAACGCGATGATGCGAGCACTCGAAGGGTCCAGCCATTGGAGGTCGTCAATGGCCACCAGCACGGGTGCACGATCCGACAGGATCTCGACCACCGAAAGGAATGCCGCCGCAATCGCACGCTGGTCGGTTGCCTGCCCATCGTCACTGACCTGCAACAACATTCGGTCGACCGCCACGCGTTGCGGCGCTGGGAGCGCGTCAAGAACTTCTGCCCGGAGCCCCGAAAACAGGTCCGCCAAGGAAATGTAGGCCGTCACCGATTCGGTCGCCGCTGCGCGCGCGGTGAGCACGTGCATGCCTCGTGTGCGGGCCTGCTCGATTGCGGCCAACCACAAGGTGGTTTTGCCGATACCGGCCTCGCCCTCCAAAAGTAAGCATGCCGGTCTGGTAGAGCAGGCATCGAGGAAATCGGAGACGTCTTCGGCCTCCGCCGCACGACTCCCCGGTAGCAGTGGCCCCCCCATGAGCGTCAGCGGGACGAGCCGCAAGCCAACGAACACATGCCGGCGCCGAACACGGCTGGGCGAGCCATCTCGCCTAACCGCACAAGCCGTGGCCGGTCGCGGCGTGCGAGGCGGCTCATGATCCGGGGCAACTTGACATAGAGCGAAACATATAGCTGCTCTAACGTACCTGCAACCTTCGGGCGGCCGGGGAGGATCGGATGAAACCGCAACCTCCGCACTACCATGTCGCTTTTCCGCCAGTTTTGTCGGCGGACGGGTGTAAGTCTTGAAGCGTGCATGACGACTTCGAACGTTGCTACCGCGCCGTCCAGTCCAAGGACGCCCGGTTCGACGGCTGGTTCGTCACGGCGGTCCTGACCACCCGCATCTATTGCCGCCCCAGCTGCCCGGTGCGGCCGCCGTTCGCACGCAACGTGCGGTTCTACCCGACCGCCGCCGCCGCTCAGCGGGCGGGATTCCGGGCGTGCAAGCGGTGCCGCCCCGACGCGTCGCCGGGTTCGCCGGAATGGAACGTGCGCGGCGACGTCGTCGCACGGACGATGCGGCTCATCGCCGACGGCACGGTGGACCGCGAGGGTGTCGGCGGCCTGGCGGCCCACCTCGGCTACACCACCCGCCAGCTGGAGCGGCTGCTGCAGGCCGAAGTGGGCGCCGGCCCGCTCGCGCTGGCCCGCGCCCAGCGAGCGCAGACCGCCCGCCTGCTGATCGAGACCACTGCTTTGCCGTTCGGCGACGTCGCCTTCGCGTCGGGGTTTTCCAGCATCCGCCAGTTCAACGACACCGTGCGCCTGGTCTTCGAGAACACGCCGACGGAACTGCGCCGGCTGGCGGCGGCCCGGTCCAGATCGGGTGCCGCTTCGACCGGAACGGTGTGCCTTCGCCTGCCGGTTCGCACCCCATTCGCCTACGAAGGCGTCTTCGGCCATTTGGCCGCCAGCGCAGTGCCCGGCTGCGAGGAAGTTCGCGGTGGCGCGTATCGACGCACCCTTCGCCTCCCGATCGGCAGCGCCATCGTCGCCCTGACACCGGGCGTCGATCACGTCCTCTGCGTGCTCACGCTCGACGACTTTCGGGACCTCACGACGGCGATCGCCCGCTGCCGGCGGCTGCTCGATCTCGACGCCGATCCCCAAGCGGTGGACGAGGCGCTCGCCGGTGACCCCGGCCTGCGTCCCGCGATCGTCAAGGCACCCGGACAACGCATTCCCCGCACCGTCGACGAGGCCGAGCTGGCCGTGCGCGCGGTTCTGGGCCAACAGGTCTCGACCAAAGCGGCGAGCACGCACGCCGGCCGCCTGGTCGCCGCCTACGGGCAGCCGATCACGGACCCGGACGGCGGATTGACTCATACCTTTCCGTCGGTGGAGCAGCTCGCCGAGATCGACCCCGTACATTTGGCGGTCCCCAAAGCCCGCCAACGAACCCTGAGCGCATTGGTCGCCGGCCTGGCCGACGGCAGTATCGTCCTGGACAGCGGGAGCGACTGGGAAGCCGCCCGCAGGCAATTGCTGGATCTACCGGGGGTAGGCCCGTGGACCGCAGAGGTGATTGCCATGCGCGGTCTCGGTGACCCAGATGCCTTCCCCGCCACCGATCTTGGCCTTCGCTCGGCCGCCAGACAGCTGGGCTTGCCGACTGACGAAGGGGCGCTGGCCACGCATGCCGCCCGGTGGCGCCCCTGGCGGTCCTACGCCACCCAGTACCTTTGGACCACCCTCGAGCATCCGGTTAACCAATGGCCACCACAGGAGGTCGCATGATCGAGTACCGCACCATCGAAAGCCCGATCGGGCCGTTGACCCTGGCGGGGCACGCATCGGTTTTGACCATGCTTCGGATGGTCGACCAGACCTACGAACCGAACCGGACCGGCTGGGCAAGGAACCCGGCCGCATTCCAAGAGGCCACGGAGCAACTCGACGCCTATTTCGCCGGCGAACTGACAGAATTCGATTTCGAGTTCGAGCTGCACGGCTCCGAGTTCCAGCGCCGAGTGTGGAAAGCGTTACAAACAATTCCATACGGCGAAACGAGGTCGTACGGAAAGATTGCGGAACAGATTGGAGCTCCCGGTTCCGCACGGGCGGTGGGATTGGCCAACGGCCATAACCCCATTGCGATTGTCGTTCCCTGCCATCGAGTGATCGGCGCAAACGGTAGCCTCACCGGCTACGGCGGCGGCCTCGAGCGAAAGCAAACCCTGCTCGGGCTGGAAAGAAAACACGCATCGGCGAATGCGACTTTGACATTATTCGACTAGGAATCGCCGACATTGTGAATGCAAAAACACCCCCGTTGCCGGGGGTGTTTTTGTGTATGTTCGGCGGTGTCCTACTTTTCCACCCGCATGGGCAGTATCATCGGCGCTGACAGGCTTAGCTTCCGGGTTCGGAATGGGACCGGGCGTTTCCCTGTCGCTGTGGCCGCCGTAACTCTATTTAAATTTGGTTTCGGTGGGGGGTGTGGTGTCCAAGTTTCCGCGGCTATTGCCGCTGGAAATGGAAAGTGGTTGCGATTGTGTGTTGGTAAGTTTTCGGCCGGTTAGTGCCAGTTCCCTGCACTCATTGCTGAGCTTCCAGGTCTGGCCTATCAATCCCGTGGTCTGCGGGGGGCCTTATCCCTCTAAAAGGGTGAGAAACCTGATCTTGGAGAAGGTTTCCCGCTTAGATGCTTTCAGCGGTTATCCTGTCCGAACGTGGCTATCCAGCGGTGCCCCTGGTGGGACAACTGGTATACCAGAGGTTCGTCCGTCCCGGTCCTCTCGTACTAGGGACAGGTTTCCTCAAGTTTCTGACGCGCGCGGCGGATAGAGACCGAACTGTCTCACGACGTTCTAAACCCAGCTCGCGTGCCGCTTTAATGGGCGAACAGCCCAACCCTTGGGACCTGCTCCAGCCCCAGGATGCGACGAGCCGACATCGAGGTGCCAAACCATCCCGTCGATATGGACTCTTGGGGAAGATCAGCCTGTTATCCCCGGGGTACCTTTTATCCGTTGAGCGACACCCCTTCCACTCGGGGGTGCCGGATCACTAGTCCCGACTTTCGTCCCTGCTTGACTTGTAAGTCTCGCAGTCAAGCTCCCTTGTGCACTTACACTCAACACCTGATTGCCGTCCAGGTTGAGGGAACCTTTGGGCGCCTCCGTTACATTTTAGGAGGCAACCGCCCCAGTTAAACTACCCGCCAGGCACTGTCCGTGAACCCGATAAGGGTTCGACGTTAGGTGTCCAATACGATCAGAGTGGTATTTCAACAACGACTCCGCCCCAACTGGCGTTGAGGTTTCACAGTCTCCCACCTATCCTACACAAACCGTACCGAACACCAATACCAAGTTGTAGTGAAGGTCCCGGGGTCTTTTCGTCCTGCCGCGCGTAACGAGCATCTTTACTCGTAGTGCAATTTCGCCGAGTCTATGGTTGAGACAGTTGGGAAGTCGTTACGCCATTCGTGCAGGTCGGAACTTACCCGACAAGGAATTTCGCTACCTTAGGATGGTTATAGTTACCACCGCCGTTTACTGGGGCTTAAATTCTCCGCTTCACCTTACGGTTAACGGGTCCTCTTAACCTTCCAGCACCGGGCAGGCGTCAGTCCGTATACATCGTCTTGCGACTTCGCACGGACCTGTGTTTTTAGTAAACAGTCGCTACCCACTGGTTTCTGCGGCCGAATCCCGCTCCCACCGCAAGGGTGTTCACGGTATTTCGGCCCCCCTTCTCCCGAAGTTACGGGGGCATTTTGCCGAGTTCCTTAACCATAGTTATCTCGTACGCCTTGGTATGCTCTACCTGACCACCTGTGTCGGTTTGGGGTACGGGCCGTGTGTGTGCTCGCTAGAGGCTTTTCTTGGCAGCAGAGGATCACCGAATTCGCCTCAATCGGCTATGCATCACCTCTCAGGATTAATGAGCGACGGATTTGCCTATCGCTCTCCCTACGGGCTTGCCCCAGTATTACCACTGACTGGTACGGCTACCTTCCTGCGTCACCCCATTGCTTGACTACTACCAGCGAAGATCCCACGCAGCCGGCGATCCTCGCACCCCGAAGGGATTGATAGACCACCATTTGGGTGGTTAGTACCGCTGATTCGTCAGGGACGCCCACACACGGGTACGGGAATATCAACCCGTTGTCCATCGACTACGCCTGTCGGCCTCGCCTTAGGTCCCGACTCACCCTGGGCGGACTGGCCTGGCCCAGGAACCCTTGGTCTTACGGCGGGCAAGGTTCTCACTTGCCTTATCGCTACTCATGCCTGCATTCTCACTCCCCCAAACTCCACCACTCGGTTACCCGGTAGCTTCGTCGCATGGGGGACGCTCCCCTACCCAACCTTACGGTTGCCGCGGCTTCGGCGGTGTGCTTGAGCCCCGCTACATTATCGGCGCACAATCACTTGACCAGTGAGCTATTACGCACTCTTTCAAGGGTGGCTGCTTCTAAGCCAACCTCCTGGTTGTCTCTGCGACTGCACATCCTTTTCCACTTAGCACACGCTTAGGGGCCTTAGCCGGCGATCTGGGCTGTTTCCCTCTCGACGTACGGAGCTTATCCCCCGCCGTCTCACTGCCACGCTATACACCACGGCATTCGGAGTTTGGCTGACGTCAGTAACCTAGTAGGGCCCATCGGCCATCCAGTAGCTCTACCTCCGTGGTGAAACACGTAACGCTGCACCTAAATGCATTTCGGGGAGAACCAGCTATCACGGAGTTTGATTGGCCTTTCACCCCTACCCACAGCTCATCCCCTCAGTCTTCAACCTAAGTGGGTTCGGGCCTCCACGCGGTCTTACCCGCGCTTCACCCTGGCCATGGGTAGATCACTCCGCTTCGGGTCCAGAACACGCCACTACACCCCAAAGGGGATGCGCCCTATTCAGACTCGCTTTCGCTGCGGCTACCCCGCACGGGTTAACCTCGCGACGTGTCCCTGACTCGCAGGCTCATTCTTCAAAAGGCACGCCATCACCCCACAAGGAGGCTCTGACGGATTGTAGGCACACGGTTTCAGGTACTATTTCACTCCCCTCCCGGGGTACTTTTCACCATTCCCTCACGGTACTAATCCGCTATCGGTCATCGAGAAGTATTTAGGCTTACCGGGTGGTCCCGGCAGATTCACAGCAGATTCCACGGGCCCGCTGCTACTCGGGTGTTGATACAAGGTAGGTGCCGGGTTTTCGCGTACCGGGCTTTCACCGTCTACGGCGGGCCGTCCCAGGCCACTTCCGCTAACCACGACACTTTCTGACTACCCCTCAGCCAGGTAGAGCTGAGAAATATCAATCCCACAACCCCGCACACACAACCCCTACCCGGTTATCCATGCATGCGGTTTAGCCTGTTCCGCGTTCGCTCGCCACTACTAACGGAATCACAATTGTTTTCTTCTCCTACGGGTACTGAGATGTTTCACTTCCCCGCGTTACCTCCCGCATCCTATATATTCAGATGCGGGTAACACGACATCACTCGTGCTGGGTTTCCCCATTCGGAAATCCTCGGATCAATGCTCGGTTGACAGCTCCCCGAGGCATATCGCAGCCTCCCACGTCCTTCATCGGCTCTCGATGCCAAGGCATCCACCATGCGCCCTTAAACACTTACTTACACACAAAAACCAAAGAAGAAATTACACATTTCAACGAACACGCGACCGTTGCCGGCAACGCATCCGTTTAGATGCTCGCAACCACTATCCAATACTCAAACACCACACCCCACCACCAAGATGGAGGGACACCACACGGACTGGCCGAGTGTTGTCTCAGGGCCCAATAGTGTGTCTGGCAATCATTTGCTGTTGTGCACCCGGCTCCCGCCCACTACAGGCGGAAACCCCTCACGGCTCGCACCCCACCAGTTGGAGTGCTTTTCGTGGTGCTCCTTAGAAAGGAGGTGATCCAGCCGCACCTTCCGGTACGGCTACCTTGTTACGACTTCGTCCCAATCGCCGATCCCACCTTCGACAGCTCCCTCCCAAAGGGTTAGGCCACTGGCTTCGGGTGTTACCGACTTTCATGACGTGACGGGCGGTGTGTACAAGGCCCGGGAACGTATTCACCGCAGCGTTGCTGATCTGCGATTACTAGCGACTCCGACTTCACGGGGTCGAGTTGCAGACCCCGATCCGAACTGAGACCGGCTTTAAAAGGATTCGCTTAACCTTACGGCATCGCAGCCCTTTGTACCGGCCATTGTAGCATGTGTGAAGCCCTGGACATAAGGGGCATGATGACTTGACGTCATCCCCACCTTCCTCCGAGTTGACCCCGGCAGTCTCTCAAGAGTCCCCGGCATTACCCGCTGGCAACATGAGACAAGGGTTGCGCTCGTTGCGGGACTTAACCCAACATCTCACGACACGAGCTGACGACAGCCATGCACCACCTGCACACAGGCCACAAGGGAACGCCTATCTCTAGACGCGTCCTGTGCATGTCAAACCCAGGTAAGGTTCTTCGCGTTGCATCGAATTAATCCACATGCTCCGCCGCTTGTGCGGGCCCCCGTCAATTCCTTTGAGTTTTAGCCTTGCGGCCGTACTCCCCAGGCGGGGTACTTAATGCGTTAGCTACGGCACGGATCCCAAGGAAGGAAACCCACACCTAGTACCCACCGTTTACGGCGTGGACTACCAGGGTATCTAATCCTGTTCGCTCCCCACGCTTTCGCTCCTCAGCGTCAGTTACTGCCCAGAGACCCGCCTTCGCCACCGGTGTTCCTCCTGATATCTGCGCATTCCACCGCTACACCAGGAATTCCAGTCTCCCCTGCAGTACTCTAGTCTGCCCGTATCGCCCGCACGCCGAGGGTTAAGCCCCCGGTTTTCACGAACAACGCGACAAACCACCTACGAGCTCTTTACGCCCAGTAATTCCGGACAACGCTCGCACCCTACGTATTACCGCGGCTGCTGGCACGTAGTTGGCCGGTGCTTCTTCTGCAGGTACCGTCACTTGCGCTTCGTCCCTGCTGAAAGAGGTTTACAACCCGAAGGCCGTCATCCCCCACGCGGCGTCGCTGCATCAGGCTTGCGCCCATTGTGCAATATTCCCCACTGCTGCCTCCCGTAGGAGTCTGGGCCGTATCTCAGTCCCAGTGTGGCCGGACACCCTCTCAGGCCGGCTACCCGTCGTCGCCTTGGTAGGCCATCACCCCACCAACAAGCTGATAGGCCGCGGGCCCATCCCACACCGCAAAAGCTTTCCACCACAAGGCATGCGCCAAGTGGTCCTATTCGGTATTAGACCCAGTTTCCCAGGCTTATCCCGAAGTGCAGGGCAGATTGCCCACGTGTTACTCACCCGTTCGCCACTCGAGTACCCCCGAAGGGGCCTTTCCGTTCGACTTGCATGTGTTAAGCACGCCGCCAGCGTTCGTCCTGAGCCAGGATCAAACTCTCCAAACAAAATCTCCTCGCAGAACGAGGTGAATTTCAAATCAGAGAAAATCTGACCTAACAAAAAGACACCAATAACTGGCATCAAAAGTTGCCATACCCACACACGGGGAGTGCTAGGTATGGCCAAAAAACAACAACAAATAAAAAGACCAAACACACTATTGAGTTCTCAAACAACACTTGTTTCGCCCGTTTTGGGGCAACCCTGCCAGCTTAATACAAGTCCGGCAGTGGAGTCAACTCCCAGTTTTGGTCTTCCGGAGACCGTTTCGGGAGCAGCCGTGCCAGGCTAGTACCAATCCAGCGAGGGAGTCAAGCGCCCGGGGTGTCGGCCGCCTGGTGTGGCGACCGCCCCTGTGGGGCACTGACTTTGGTTACTCTACCCGCTCGATCTCCGCTCCCAAAATCGCCAGGTTCTCCACGAACAACGGGTAGCCGCGATCGATGTGAAAGACGTCGTGAACCTCGGTGTCACCGTCGGCGACGAGCCCCGCCAACACCAGGCCCGCACCGGCCCGAATGTCCGAACACCACACCGGGGCGCTCGACAATTGCGGCAGGCCTCGCACGACTGCGTGGTGACCGTCGGTCCGGGCGTCCGCGCCCAACCGGATCATCTCTTCGACAAAGCGGAAACGGGCCTCGAAAACGTTCTCCGTGATCATCGAGGTGCCGTCGGCGATCGACGCCAGGGCGATCGCCATCGGCTGCAGATCCGTCGGGAACCCGGGGAACGGCAGGGTCGCCACGTTGACGGCCTTGGGGCGTTCGTACTGGGTGATCCGAAAGCTGTTGTCCGTCTGGGTGACGGTCGCGCCGGCGTCGTGCAGCTTGTGCAGCACCACCTGGAGGTGGGCCGGGTCGACGCCGGTCACCGAGATGTCTCCCCGGGTCATCGCGGCGGCGATGCCCCAGGTGGCGGCAACGATGCGATCCCCGATCACCCGGTGCTCGGTCGGGTACAGCCGCGGGACCCCGGTGATGGTCATGGTCGACGAGCCGGCACCCTCGACCTGCGCACCCATCTGGTTCAACATGGTGCACAGGTCCACGACGTCGGGTTCGCGCGCCGCATTGTGGATCGTGGTGACGCCCTCGGCCAGCACGGCGGCCATGAGGATGTTCTCCGTGGCCCCCACCGAGGGAAACTCGAGCTGGATCTCCGCGCCGCGCAAGGTATCGGCGTGCGCGACGACGCAACCGTGTTCGATGTTGCACTGGGCGCCCAGCTGGCGCAGGCCCGCCTGATGCATGTCCAGCGGACGGGAACCGATCGCGTCACCGCCGGGCAGCGCGACCCTGGCCCGCTTGCACCGTCCGACCAGCGGCCCGAGCACGCAGACCGACGCCCGGAACTGTCGCACCGCCGCGAAGTCGGCGTCGTATTTCGGCTCGTCGGGTGAGGTGATGCGGGCGACGTCGCCGTCGAGTTCGACGGTGGCTCCCAGGCCGCGCAAGACCTCGGCCATCAACGGCACATCGAGGATGTCGGGGCAGTTGGTGATGGTGCTGGTGCCCTCGGCCAGCAGCGTCGCGGCCATCAGCTTGAGCACGCTGTTCTTGGCGCCCCCCACTGCGACTTCGCCGGACAACCGGTTGCCGCCGGTCACCACGAATCGCTCAGCCACCCGCGTCAGTCTAGTGAAGCGGTATCGGGTTGTCAGTCAGCCCGCTTGACGACGATGCGCTCCGTGGCGCGGAGTGAGGTGGGGGCGCCCCCCCAGCCGCGAAGCGGCGAGGGGTCAGCCGAGGCCCGGCGCTCTCGCGAGCCGCAGTACCGTTTTCGTCATGGCGATACACCTGACCCGCATCTATACGCGAACCGGTGACGACGGCACGACGGGATTGAGTGATTTCTCGCGGGTCTCCAAGAACGACCCCCGCCTGGTCGCCTACGCGGACTGCGACGAGGCCAACTCGGCGATCGGCGTCGCGATCGCCCTCGGCCAGCCCGACCAGGAGATCGCCGGCGTGCTGCGGCAGATCCAGAACGACCTGTTCGACGCCGGCGCGGACCTGTCGACCCCGGTGGTGGAGAACCCCGAATATCCACCGCTGCGGGTCACCCAGCCCTACATCGATCGGCTCGAGGGCTGGTGTGACAAATATAACGAGGACCTGCCGGCGCTGAATTCCTTTGTGCTGCCCGGTGGTTCGCCGCTGTCGGCGCTGTTGCACGTCGCCCGCACCATTGTTCGTCGCGCGGAACGCTCGGCCTGGGCGGCGGTCGAGGCCGCGCCGCAGCAGATCAACGTCCTCCCGGCGAAGTACTTGAACCGCCTGTCGGACCTGCTCTTCATCCTGGCGCGCGCGGCCAATCCCAATGGCGACGTGCTCTGGAAGCCAGGTGGCCAACCCGGCGGCGACGCCGCGCCCCCCGGTTAGCCTGCGGGGCAGGGCCTAAACGCTGCGACGGCGAGCGCGCGGTGACGGGCGCGATTCCAGCCAGGACAAGAACGCGGTCAAAGCGCCCTTGTCGAGCGCGATCTCGTAACCGGTCCGGCGATCCTGCGTCGTGTCGCGCAGCTCCAGCACGACGATCTCGTCGGTCATGATGTCGAATTCATCGCCGCGGGGTGCGCGGCGGGAGACGATCTCCACTCCCCTGCGGCTGAGTCGACGGTCAGGCCACAGCCGCAGACTGGAGAGCCGGTAGAACGCGGCCTCACCGCCGCGGTAACGGATCACGCCGTGGCGCCAGCCGTGGCCCCCGACCGCGGGAATGTCTCGCATGATCCCCGCGGTGCCACCCTGGCGCAGCTTCCACAACCGATAGCTCAGCGCGACGACCGCGCCCGCCAGGACGACGACGAGCACGACCATGCCGATCATGGGCGCGCTCATCGGCGATTAGTCGATCGCGCCGACGGCGCGCAATCTGCCGCGCCCCCGCGCCGCGATGCGCGGGTCGTCGGACTCCGAATCCTCCCTGGCGGCGCTTTCGTCAATCTCCGACTCGAACGCGGCGGATTCGGCCAGAACGGTCACCGACTCCTCGGTGACCGACAGGAACCCGCCTTCGATGGCGACCCGCAGATCGTCGTCGCCTTCGCGTTCCACGCGCACCATCGCGTCGTCGACCAACTGGGCGACGATCGGAATGTGCCGGGGCATGATGCCGATTTCACCGACGGTCGTGCGGGTGAACAAAAACGTCGCCTCACCCGACCAGATCTTCCGGTCTACGGCAACTATCTCAACGTTCAATTCGGCCATGCCACAGAGCCTTTCAGAGCCTTTCGCTCACGCCTTCAGGAATCCAACTTGGCGCCGAAGCCTTCGGCTTTCTTGGCCAAGTCGTCCAGGCCACCGATCAAGAAGAACGCCTGTTCCGGAATGTGGTCAAAGTCGCCCTTGGTCAGGCGGTCGAACGCCTCAATGGTCTCCTTCACCGGCACTGTCGAACCCGGCTGCCCGGTGAACTGCTCGGCGGCCATCATGTTCTGCGACAGGAACCGCTCGATGCGCCGGGCGCGCTGGACCAGCTGCTTGTCCTCCTCGGACAGCTCGTCGATACCGAGGATCGCGATGATGTCTTGAAGATCCTTGTAGCGCTGCAGGATTCGGATGACTTCCTGCGCCACCCGGTAGTGCTCGTCACCGACCACGCTGGGGTCGAGGATCGTCGAGCTCGATGCCAGCGGGTCCACGGCGGGGAAGATGCCCTTGGAGAACACCGAGCGCGACAGCTCGGTGGTGGCGTCCAGGTGCGCGAACGTGGTCGCCGGCGCAGGGTCGGTGTAGTCGTCGGCGGGCACGTAGACCGCCTGCATCGAGGTGATCGAGCGGCCTCGCGTCGAGGTGATGCGCTCCTGCAGCTCACCCATCTCGTCGGCCAGCGTGGGCTGGTATCCCACCGCGGAAGGCATACGGCCGAGCAGCGTCGATACCTCCGACCCGGCCTGGGTGAACCGGAAGATGTTGTCGATGAACAGCAGCACGTCCTGGCCCGCCTCGTCGCGGAACCACTCGGCCATCGTCAGGGCGGAGAGGGCCACGCGCATACGGGTGCCGGGCGGCTCGTCCATCTGGCCGAACACCAGCGCGGTGTCCTTGAGCACGTCGGCTTCCTTGAGCTCGACCCACAGGTCGTTGCCCTCACGGGTGCGCTCGCCCACACCGGCGAAAACCGAAGTGCCACCGAAGTTCCGGGCGATACGGTTGATCATCTCCTGGATGAGCACCGTCTTGCCCACGCCGGCACCGCCGAACAGGGCGATCTTGCCGCCACGCACGTATGGCGTGAGCAGGTCGACGACCTTCAATCCGGTCTCGAGCATCTCGGTGCGGGGCTCGAGCTCTTCGAAGGGAGGCGGTTTGCGGTGAATCGACCAGTGCTCGAACTCCTCACCGTAGCCCGGCTTGTCCAGGCAGTCACCCAGCGCGTTGAAGACGTGACCCTTGACCTCCTGGCCGACCGGCACGGAGATCGGCTTGCCGCTGTCCGTCACCTCGACGCCGCGGACCAGCCCGTCGGTGGGCTGCAGCGAAATGGTGCGCACCAGGTTGTCGCCGAGGTGTTGCGCGACCTCCAGGGTGAGGGTCTTCTTGAGCTCCTCGAACGTGATCTCGGCGTTAAGCGCGTTGAACAGCTCCGGCACGGAACCGCGCGGGAACTCGACGTCGACCACAGGACCGGTGATTCGCACCACGCGGCCGCTGGTCTCGGAGTTCGTGGCCTTGTCGGCCTTTTCTGTCGTTCCAGTAGTAGCAGCCATATGTTTTCTCTTCCTCGTGTGCTACTTAGCGTCGGCGAGCGCGTTTGCGCCGCCGACGATTTCGCTGATCTCTTGGGTGATCTGGGCCTGGCGCTCGCGGTTGGCCATCAGCGTGAGCTCTTTGATCAGGTCGTCCGCGTTGTCGGTTGCCGACTTCATCGCTCGTTGACGCGAAGCGAGCTCCGACGCCGCCGATTCGAGCAGCGCGGCGTAGACGCGGGTCGTCACGTAACGCGGCAGCAGCGACTCGAAAAGCGTTGTCGCGTCTGGCTCGAACGAATACAGGGTACGTACTTCCGGCGGTTCCTCGACGTACTCGACCACCATGGGAGCGATCCGGTGAGCGACCGCCGCCTGCGACATCATCGACTTGAACTCCGAGTAGACGACGTGCAGTTCGTCGACGCCCTGGTCGTCCTGCGACTCGTCGCCGGTGCCCTTCATGAAGGCGTCGACCAGTGTCGAAGCGATCTCGGCGGCGTTCTCGTACTGAGGTTGCTCGGAGAAGCCCGTCCACGAGTCGGTGATGTCCCAGTTGCGGAACTTGAAGTAGTTCAGCGCCTTCCGGCCGACCGTGTACACGACCGGCGTCTTACCTTCCTCCCGCAGCAGGGAGAACAGCTCCTCGGACCGACGGAAGATGCTGGAGTTGTAGGCGCCGCACAGACCACGGTCGGAGGACACCACCAGGACGCCGGCCCGCTTGGGTTCTTCCCGTTCGACCAACAGGGGGTGATCCAGCGCGGCTTCGGACGACAGCGTGGTCAGCATCGCCGTGATCTGAAATGCGTAGGGCCTGGCGGCTTCCAGCCGGGCTTGCGCCTTTCCGATGCGCGATGTCGCGATCATCTCCTGCGCCTTGGTGATCTTTTTGATCGACCCCGCCGAGCGGATCCGGCCGCGTAATTCGCGAAGTGTGGCAGCCATGGGTTGCTACTTCTTCTCTTTCTTTGCCTTCTTCTCCGGCGCCGGCTTCTTCACCTTCACCGATTCCTTCCCGAGGTCTTCTTCGTCCAGCGGCTCGACGTGTTCGTCGGGCACGACCGATCCGCCGCCGGTGGCTGCGAAGCCCTTCTTGAAGTTGTTGATGATGTCGGTCAGCTGCTTTTCGGCCTCTTCGGGAAGCTTTCCGCTGTCGCGGACACCGGCCAGGAACTTCTCCTCGGACGCGCGCATGTGGTCGAGCAGCTCGGTTTCGAAACGCCTGACGTCCTCGACGGGCACGGAGTCCAGGTGACCCCCGGTACCCAGGAAGATCGAAACCACCTGCTCCTCAACCGGCATGGGCTGGTATTGCGGTTGCTTGAGCAGTTCGACGAGCCGCTCACCCCGCTCCAGCTGCGCCTTGGAGGTGGCGTCCAGGTCCGAAGCGAAGGCGGCAAACGATTCCAGTTCGCGGTACTGCGACAGGTCCAGACGCAGCGAGCCTGCCACCTCTTTCATGGCCTTGATCTGTGCCGCACCACCCACGCGGGACACCGACACACCGACGTTGATGGCGGGCCGCACCCCCTGGTTGAACAGGTCGGACTCCAGGAAGCACTGCCCGTCGGTGATCGAGATGACGTTGGTCGGGATGTAGGCCGAGATGTCGTTGGCCTTGGTCTCGATGATCGGCAGGCCGGTCAGCGAGCCGCCACCGAGTTCGTCGGAGAGCTTTGCGCAGCGCTCCAGCAGCCGCGAGTGCAGGTAGAAAACGTCGCCGGGGTAGGCCTCGCGGCCCGGCGGGCGGCGCAGCAGCAGCGAGATCGCGCGGTACGCCTCGGCCTGCTTGCTCAGGTCGTCGAAGACGATCAGTACGTGCTTGCCGTCGTACATCCAGTGCTGGGCGATCGCCGAACCGGTATATGGCGCAAGCCATTTGAAGCCTGCCGAGTCCGATGCCGGGGCCGCGACGATGGTGGTGTAGTCCATAGCGCCGCCCTCTTCGAGCGCTCGCCGGACCGACGCGATCGTGGTGCCCTTCTGCCCGATCGCGACGTACACGCAGCGGACCTGCTTTTTCTCGTCGCCGCTCTCCCAGTTCTCCCGCTGGTTGAGGATGGTGTCGACGCACACAGCGGTCTTGCCGGTCTTCCGGTCGCCAATGATCAGCTGCCGCTGGCCTCGACCGATCGGGGTCATCGCGTCGATGGCTTTGATGCCGGTCTGCAGCGGCTCGCTCACGCTCTGCCGCTGCACCACCGACGGAGCCTGGATCTCCAGCGCGCGGCGGATGTCGGTGTCGATGTCCCCCCGACCGTCGATGGGCTGGCCGAGCGGATTGACCACGCGCCCCAGGAAGGCGTCGCCGACCGGGACGGACAGGACCTCCCCGGTGCGCTTGACCTGTTGACCCTCTTCGATTTTCTCGAAGTCACCCAGGATCACCGCGCCGACGCTGTGTTCGTCGAGGTTCAGGGCGACGCCGAGAACCCCGCCCGGAAACTCGAGCAGCTCCTGCGTCATGACGGAGGGCAAGCCTTCGACGTGCGCGATGCCGTCCCCGGCCTCGACGACGGTACCGACCTCTTCACGTGAGGTGTCGGAGGTGAAAGAGCCTACATACTCCTCGATGGCGCTTTGGATGTCATCAGCGGAGATTGTCAACTCGGCCATGGCTTTTCGTCTTCCTACTTGATCTTGGTTCGCGTGTGCTTGTGATGAATGGTTGGTGTCAGTCGGGCAGTTGCGCCTGGGCTGCCGTAAGGCGCGAAGCGAGTGTCCCGTCAATCACTTCGTCCGCCACGGAGATGAGCAGGCCGCCCAGCAGTTCATCGGAGATCTGCAGCTGCACCGTCACCGGGTGGCCGTAGATGCGGCCGAGCACGTCGGTGAGGCGAGACCGCTGAGCATCGCTGAGCTCGGCCGCCGCACCGACCTGTGCGACGATCTCGCCGCGACGTGCCACCGCGACCTTCGCCAGGAACTGGACGGCCTCCTCGGCCGACTCGCCTCTGAGCAGTTGGACGGTCTGCGTCAGCAGCGCCTGCACGATCGGATTGACTGTGTCGCTCGCGCTGTCAAGCACCTTGCGCAGCAAGCCGATTCGGCCTTCCACCGGGACGCCGTAGTCGCCCAGCAGGATGGCGAGCCGCGGCTGCGAGTCCAGGATGCGGGAGAACCGGAACAACTGCTCTTCGACTTCGTCGACCTTGTTCTCACGTTCGGCGACTTCGAGCAGCGCCTGCCGCGAGATGTGCTCGATGGCGGCGCCCAGGTCGGAGTTGGCCGACCAACGCTCCGAGACGGCCAGCCGCAAGACGTCGAGCGTGGCGTCGGCGACCTTGCCGGAGACCAACCGCTCGATCAACCGGACCCGCGGCGCCGCATCCTCGGCGGGCACCGTCAGATACCGGGTGACGACGATCTCGCGGTCCAGCATTTCGGCTACCGAAACAAGCTCGGCTGACAGATCGGAAAGGGCTTTGTTGTCAAGGCCTTTGGCGATGTCACTGAACCGCTCCGACAGCCCCGCCACCGCCGCGCGACTGGCGGAGCGCATCTTCGCCATCAGCGGGTATTGAACCTCCGCGGGCGCAGGGGCCATCGCTTCGAGGTCGTCCAGGAATCGGTCGACGGTGGCCGATTGCTGCGCCGGCCCGGCGACGTAGTTGCGCACCAATTCGCCGGCCTGCCGCACCGCTTCGTGGCCGAGCTCCAGGCGAAGCTGGCGGCTCAGTTGCGTACGCAGCAGGTCGACCTGGCGGCCGCCTTGGACGGTGATGCGCTCGGACTCGACCTCGGACTGGGCCCGGAACTGCTCGGCGATGCGGCCCGCGTCCGTTTGGGCCTCCTCGACGAGCCGTTCGGCTTCGACCTTGGCGGATTCCACGGCCTTGCTGTGGGCCGTGGTCGACTCACTCAGCCGATCGGCCGCCGCCGCAGAGTCTTTCAACTGCTGGCGGACGGCGTCTTGGCGAGCGGCCATCAGACGGCGCACCGGGGGCACGACGTACCGCACGACCAAGAAGACGATGGCCGCGAAACCGATCAACTGCCCGATGAAAGTCGACATACGCGCTTACCGCCCAGACTTACCGGTGGCCGCGGTGGCCGGAGCCACCTCTACACCGAGGATCCGGCTGGCCAGCGTCGCCGACATGGCCGCCACATTGGCGCGCAGATCCAGCTCCACGGCGTCTCTCTCCCGCTTCAATTGCTCGGAGGCCATTTGCAACGTCGACATCACCTGCTGCTCCGCCCGGGCGCGCGCGTCTTCGACCAGCTTACGGCCCTCGGCGCGGGCATTGTCGCGCAATGACGACGCCTGAACCCGCGCTTCCGTCAGGGCTTCTTCGTAGTCGGCCTTGGCGGCGTCGAACTGCTCGCCGGCCTTCTTGTTGTCGGCGACCGTCTTGGCGACCATGGCGTCACGCTCGCGCAACACCCGCATGACCGGCGGCACGACGAACGTGCCGATGACGGCCAGCACGATCAAGAAGATCGCCAGCACGAAGAAGAAAGTGCCGTTCGGAACGAGGAAGTTGTTGCCTCCCTCGGCCAGCACCTGGCTGGATGCCAGAACGCTCAGGTTCGCGTCACCCATCACAGCGAATTAGGTGCCGACGGGTGTGGCGAAGACGAACAGCGCCATGAACGCCAGGTTGATGAAGTAGGCCGCCTCGACCAGACCGACGGTGATGAAGAACGGCGTGAACAGCCGGCCTTGTGCCTCGGGTTGCCGGGCGATGCCGGAGACCAGCGCGTTACCGGCGATACCGTCACCGATACCGGCGCCGATCGCGCCGCCGCCCATGATGAGTCCACCGCCGATGAGCGCAGCGGCAGCGACTTGGGGGTCCAGAGCCATTCTTATCCTCCTTGATAGCTGGTAGCGGTCTACCAGGCCTCTGTAATGGTGCGTGGGACAAAGCAATTCGTGATGGTCTCAGTCATGGTGTTCCTCGATCTCCATGGCTTGGCTGAAGTAGAGGATGGTCAAGATCGAGAAGATGAACGCCTGGATCGCCCCGACGAACAGGTCGAAGGCCTTCCAGATGGCGTTGGGTGCCCACATGATGTATGGCGGGAAGAGCGCGATCAATGCGACCAGGATGCCGCCCGCGAAGATGTTGCCGAAAAGTCGGAGCGACAACGAGATCGGCTTGGCCAGTTCTTCGACGAGGTTGATCGGCGCCAAGAACGCGACGTGACCTTTGAGCACCGCGAGCGGGTGTCCGACGATGCCGCGGCGCCAGATGCCGGCCACGTGATAGCAGACGAAGACGAAGAGGGCCAGCGCCAGGACGTAATTGATGTCGGCGGCCGCCGACTTCAGTAGCTCGGTGGTGTGCCCGGACTTGTCGGTGTACTGCAGCGGCAGCACCGACAGCCAGTTGGAGATCAGGATGAACACGAAGATCGTGACGGCCAGTGGCAACACGAACGGCGCGATCCGCATCCCGATCGCGCTTTCGATCTGGTCGCGCATCTGGACGGTGATGGCCTCCCAGAACAGCTGCACGCCACTGGGAACGCCGGTGGAGGTGATCTTCGCGCGCAGGAAGAAGGCCAGCGCGAGCACGATCACCGCCGCGATCGCGGTGGACAGGATCGTGTCCGTATTCACCGTCATGCCCAGCCACGTGGCGTGGGTGTGCTCGCCGACCTCGATGGCGGATTCGGCCAGGAACGTCGTCTCAGTCATCGTTGCTGTTCTTTCCTTCCGTTCCGTCCGATCCCGCGATCACGCCGCCTCCGTCCGCGGGATGGGCCTCCGCCCAGTCGCCGGCGCGCAGCTTCTTCCAAACCGGAAGCGCCGTCGACGCCACCAACAAGACCTGGAAAAGCGCCAATCCGAACACGACGCCCAGGCCGGCGGGCCGGAAGACGTAGGCGATGATCAGCCCGATGACGGTGATGATGGCCAGCCGGGTGGCCGAGTTGAGCGCCATCGTGCTTTTCAGCGGATGTTCCTTCGCGGTGATCGACGCGACCGAGCGACGCACCAAGAGGGCGTTGAGCAAACCGAGCAGCAACCCGACGCCGAAGAATACCCCGGCCATCGGGTGACCGGTCATGCTGGCGGCGATGACTGCCACCGCGGTGACGGCAATGCTGAGAACCAACAGGCGGACCGGGCGGAACGCAACAGAGGGAAACACCAACGGCGCGTCCTGCGCTGGTGTCGTCACTGCAGCACCTCAATCCCAAGTTGATGGAGCGGGAGTCCCCCGACCGACTGATCGGTGGCCCGCCGAGCGTATCGCACGTCACAGTGGAATCGCCCAAGGGGTATCTCCCGGCGCGAGTCCTCAGCCGACCCGACCGGATCTGTGTCCGATGGACCGGCAATTTGTGCGGCTTTTTGGGGCTCTACCTGCACCGTACCATATCGAAAGGCACCCCTACTACTAGCTGTCGTAGTCCTCGTCGTCGTACTCGTCGCGCCGGCGTATGAGCGGGATCGCCGTCGCGATGCCGGCGATCACGATGGCGCCCAGCATCACCGCCGCGGTGTGGCGGGGATTGAAGAAGATGGTGCTGGCGGCGCCGAAGGCGACGATGCCCACCCAGAGGTAGATCAGCAACACCACCCGGCGGTGGGAGTGCCCGATCTGCAGCAACCGGTGATGCAGGTGCATCTTGTCGGGGCTGAACGCGCTGCGGCCCGCGCGGGTGCGGCGCACGATCGCCAGCAGCAAATCGAGCATCGGCACGAACATGACGGCGACGACCAGCAGGAACGGCGACAGCAGCGCGAACACGTCGCGCGCGCCATAGGCGTTTTGCGAGACGGGGCCGGCCGCGGTGGTGGAGGCCGCGGCGAGCATCAGGCCGATCAGCATCGAGCCGGAATCACCCATGAAGATCTTGGCGCGGTGAAAGTTGTGCGGCAGGAAGCCCAGACAGGCCCCCGCGAGCACCACGGAGATCACGGCGGGCGGATAGAAAAGGACATCGCCGCCGTGATCGCGCAGCAGTCCGACCGAGAACATGCAGATCGCCAGCGCGGTGATCAGCCCGAGCCCGGCGGCCAGCCCGTCGAGCCCGTCGACGAAGTTCATCGCGTTGACGATGGAGACGGTCAACGCCAGCGTGAGCAGGATCGACGAGGCCTGGTCCAGCACGATGGTGCCGACGCCGCCGATCGGGATGTACAGGACGCTCCAGGCCACGCCCATGGTGACCAACACGCTGGCCGCGGTGATCTGGCCGGCGAACTTCGTCAGGGCGTCGAGCCCCCAACGATCATCGATGAGGCCGATGCCCATGATGACCGCGCCTGCCACCAGCACCGCGGGCATACCCGTCGAGTAGACGAACCCGCGGGTGAGCGCCGGAAGCTGCGACGCCAGGAAGACGGCCGAGACGACGCCGAGAAACATCGCCAACCCCCCCATGCGCGGGGTGGGCGTCACGTGCACGTCGCGTTCCCGCGGATAGGCAACCGCACCGAGCCGGGTGGCGAGCACCCGCACCGGGCCGGTCGCGAAGTAGGTGATGATCGCCGCGGTCAGCCCCACGAGTGCCAGCTCGCGCAGGGGGACGCCGGCGCCCCGGTCAGACAGTGCGAGCAAACCACTGGCAAGGTTCGCTACATCACCGGCCGGGTCGCTGGACACGTCGAGACCGTACTGCACCAACCTGGCAACGGGGGAACCGCTCCGGTCAGGCCTGAACGGTCAGGCTTTCGGGATCGACACCGAGCACTTCCGCGATCCGTTCGGCGCTCACCGGGCCGGGTCGCAGGATCCGCGGGGCGGGTCCGGTCAGGTCGACGATCGTGGAGGCCGCTCGTTGCTCGGCCGTCCCCGCGTCGAGATAGACGTCGACGAGATCGCCGAGTTGACTGCGGGCCTCGTCGGCGTCCACCGCGGGCGGACGACCGGAGACGTTCGCGCTGGAAACGGCCATGGGTCCCACTTCACGCAACAACTCGATGGCCACCGGGTGCAACGGCATCCGCAGCATCACGGTGCCGCGGGCGTCGCCGAGGTCCCATTGCAGCGACGGTGCCTGCGTCACCACCAGGCTCAGCGCGCCCGGCCAGAACGCGCGGATCAGGTCTCGGGCCCCGCCCGGCATGGTGTAGACCAGGCCCTCGATGGTGTGCCAGGAACCGACCAGCACGCCGACCGGCATGTCGCGGCCCCGCCCCTTCGCCGATAGCAGGGCGGCGACCGCGGCGCTGTTGAACGCGTCGGCGCCGATGCCGTAGACGGTGTCGGTCGGCATGACGACCAATCGGCCACCCTTGAGCGCGCCGGCCGCCGAGGCGATCCCGCGGGAACGCTGGCCGGGATCGGAGCAGTCGAAGACCTCTGTCACGCCCGCCCCCGCTTTCTGCGGGCGGTGACGAACCGCGGTCGGCCGGCGAGGTCGCGGCGGGCCAGGACGTCGTCGAAAAGCCCTGTCGTGCGGATTATTTCCACCGCTTGCGACGAGGTGGTGTCGTCATGCTCGACGGCGAAGATGCCGCCCGGGCGAAGCCAGCGGCCGGCCAGGGCGACGACGGGGGCGATCACCGCCATCCCGTCCGGTCCGCCGAACACCGCGTGATGCGGATCGTGTTGAGCGACTTCGGGTTCCACGTCTGCCGCGTCGGGAACATAGGGCGGATTGGCCACCACCACGTCGACCTCGCCGTCCAGTTCGGACAGCAGCGTGGGCTCGGTGGCGTCGGCGCGGATGAATTCGACGGCGGTGCCGGCCGCGTTGCGCCGCGCGTATTGGAGGGCCACGTCGGAGTCGTCGATGCCGATGACCCGCGCATCGGGGTGCTCGTGGGCGAGCGCCACCGCCAATGCACCCGAACCGGTACACAGGTCGACGATGACGGGCCGGGCCGGGAGGCGCTGTCGGGTGGCCCACGCGAGAAGCGCTTCGGTTTCCGGGCGCGGTATGAAGACGCCCGGGCCGACGTGCAGCGTCAGCGGGCCGAACGCGGCCGTGCCGGTGAGGTGCTGCAACGGCACCCGTCGGGAACGCGCGGCCACCACGTCGCGGTAGCGATCGAGGAAATCGTCACCGGCCGACTCGAGCAAGGCCAGCCGACCGCGTTCGGTGCCGGTCAAGTGCGCGGCCAACTCCTCGGCATCCCAACGCGCGGAGTCGATCCCGGCCTCGGCGAGCCGCGCCGCAGCGGAGTCGATCGCGCGCCGCAACGCACTCATGCCTGCTGCAGCCGGGACTGTTTTTCGGCGGCGCTCAGCGCGTCGAACATCGCGTCGAGGTCGCCGTCGAGCACCTGATCGAGATTGTGTGCCTTGAAACCGATCCGGTGGTCGGTGATCCGGTTCTCCGGAAAGTTGTAGGTGCGAATCCGTTCGCTGCGGTCCACGGTCCGGATCTGGCTGGCCCGGTCGGCCGACGCGTCGGCCAGCGCCTGTTCTTCGGCCAGCGCTTGCAGCCGGGCGGCGAGCACCTGCAACGCACGCGCCTTGTTCTGCAGCTGCGAGCGTTCGTTCTGGCAGGTGACCACGATGCCGGTGGGCAGATGTGTGATCCGCACCGCGGAGTCGGTGGTGTTCACCCCCTGCCCGCCCTTGCCGGACGAACGGTATACGTCGATGCGCAGATCCGACTCGTCGATCTGTACCTCGCCCACTTCCTCCGGTTCGGGATAGACGAGGACCCCGGCGGCCGAAGTGTGAACGCGCCCTTGGGATTCCGTCACCGGGACGCGCTGAACCCGATGCACCCCGCCCTCGAACTTCATCCGGGACCACACGCCGTCGGGCGAGTCGCCCTTGCTGGCAATGGACAGCGTCGCATCCTTGTAGCCACCGAGGTCCGACGTCGTTTCATCCAGCACCGTCACCGTCCAGCCGTGCCGCTCGGCATAACGGATGTACATCCGGGCCAGATCCGCCGCGAACAACGCCGATTCCTCGCCGCCCTCACCCGATTTGACTTCGAGCACGATGTCGTCGGGATCGTGCGGGTCGCGGGGGGCCAGCATGTCGGTCAATTGGGTGTCCAGTTCGGCGACCCGTGACTGAAGTTCGGTGACCTCCTCGGCGAACGAGTCGTCGTCGGCGGCCAGCTCACGCGCGGCCTCCAGGTCGCCGCGCGCCGACTCCAGCTTGCGGTAGGTGGCGACGATGGGAGCCAGCCTGGCGAAGCGGCGGCCGGCTTTGCGCGCCTCGACGGGGTTGCTGTGCAGGTCGGGATCGGCCAGCCGTCGCTCGAGCTCGGCGTGCTCGGCCAGCAGCACATCAATCGTCTGCACCGACTGCGTCACGTGTCACCTCCTGCCCGGTCCGCTCCCGCGTTCCCATTGCCGCAAACGCAAACCGACGCCCGGCCTGTGCTCGCTGGCACAGTTCGGGCGTCGGCAACGCAGCTATTTGTCGGTGTTGTCCGCCGCGGCGCCTTTGCGCTTGCCGTAACGCTTCTCGAAGCGGGCCACCCGGCCGCCGCTGTCCAGAATCTTCTGCTTGCCGGTGTAGAACGGGTGGCACTGCGAGCACACCTCGACGACGACGTTGCCGCCGGGCTTGGTGCTGCGGGTCTGGAACGTGTTTCCGCACCCGCAGTGCACGGTGGTCTCCGCGTAAGCGGGGTGAATGTCAGATTTCATGCTGTCCTCTTCGATCTTGTCGAGCACCGATTATGCCAGGTCAACCGTTGCTCTCCCAAAACAACGGGGTACCCGTCGGCATTCCCGGCGCTTGGGTTGCGTCGAAACGTAAACCATGGCGGCGTCAGCCGGCGTGTCGCGTACGTGGTTTATGTGTCGCGGCGACGATGCGGGGGGAACCTGGTTCGGCTAGTCGTTGTCCATGGATCCGGGTGTGGTCTTGGAGACCTGCACCAGGAACTCGTAGTTCGTCTTCGTCTTGCGCAACTGCGACATCAGCAAGTCGATGGCCTGGTGCGAATCCAGACCCGACAGCACCCGGCGCAGCTTGTGCACGATGCCGAACTCGTCGGGCGACAGCAGCAGCTCATCCTTACGGGTGCCGGAGGGGTTGACGTCGACCGCCGGGAAGACCCGCCGCTCGGAGATCTTGCGGTCCAGCTTGAGCTCGGCGTTACCGGTGCCCTTGAACTCCTCGAAGATGACCGTGTCACCGGTGGATCCGGTCTCGACCATCGCCGTGGCGATGATCGTCAGCGACCCGCCTTCCTCGATGTTTCGCGCCGCACCCAGGAATCGCTTCGGCGGGTACAGGGCGGTGGAGTCGACACCACCGGACAGGATCCGGCCCGATGCGGGCGACGCGTTGTTGTAGGCGCGGCCCAGACGGGTGATCGAGTCGAGCAGCACCACGACGTCTTTGCCCTGCTCGACGAGCCGCTTGGCGCGCTCGATGGCCAGCTCGGCGACGGCCGTGTGGTCCGTAGGCGGCCGGTCGAATGTCGAGGCGATGACCTCGCCCTTGACGGAGCGCGTCATGTCGGTGACTTCCTCGGGGCGCTCGTCGACGAGCACGACCATGAGGTGGCATTCGGGATTGTTCTTGGTGATCGCGTTGGCGATGTCCTGCAGGATCGTCGTCTTACCCGCTTTGGGCGGTGACACGATCAGGGCGCGCTGACCCTTACCGATCGGCATGATCAGGTCGATGACCCGCGTGGTCAACCGGTCGGGCGTGGTCTCCAGGCGAAGCCGCTGGTTGGGGTAGAGCGGCGTCAGTTTGGAAAAATCGGGCCGCTTCTTCGCGTCCTCGACCGGACCGCCGTTGACGCTGTCCAGGCGGACCAGCGGGTTGAACTTCTGACGCTGGTTGGGCTGTTCGCCGTCCTTGGGCACGCGAACCGCGCCGGTCACCGCGTCACCACGGCGCAGGCCGTTTTTGCGCACCATGTTCATGGACACGTAGACGTCGTGCGGACCGGCCAGGTAACCGGAGGTGCGGACGAACGCGTAATTGTCGAGCACGTCAAGGATGCCGGCGACCGGCTGCACGACGTCGTCCTCACGAAGTTCGGTGTCGCCGCCCTCGCCGGACCGCTCACCGCGCCGCCTGCGATCGCGGTCGCGGAAGCGGCGGCCGCGCCTGCCTCCACGGCCCTCGCCGTCGTCGTCCTGCTGGTTGGAGCCGCCACGAGACTGCTGGCCGCCCGAGCCCTGCTGATCACCGCTTTGATCACTGCCTGAGTCTTGGCCGCGCTCGTCGCTCTGGTTGTCGCGCTTGCCGCCCTGGCGGGTGTGGTCCTCACCGGTCGCATTGGCCTCGCGGTTGCGTGAGCGCTCGCCATCCGCCTCGTCACCGGTGCGGGCTGATCCCGGCTCGCGGGAGGCGCTGCGCCGTTCACGGCGGGGCTGCTCAGTTGTCGAACCGTTCTGGTGGTCCTCGCCGACCGGTGCGTCAGCACTGGCGGCGTCGGATTTGCCGCCGTCCTCGGGGGCGGCAGGGGCAGACGTCCCGTTGGACTGCCCCCTGATTTCCTTTATGGCGGCGATGAGTTCGTTCTTGCGCATGCCCGACGTCCCCTTGACGCCGACCTGGTTAGCCAGCGCGCGCAGTTCGGGAAGCACCATGGTCGACAGAGAGCCAACCGGGGCATTGGTTTTGACGTCGGATGTGTCCGGGGTCACGGCGTTCGGCACGTCATTGCTGTCGGTGCTCGCGTCAGCCGTGAACAGGTCCGTATCGGTCACGGATTTCCTTTCTTCCCCCGTTGATCAGGTCATTCGGGGGGTTCGTTGCATTCAGCCAAATTTGCCGAGTGCACCCAATCATCGACTCTGCAACGGTGATCGCCTCAGTCGGCGGAGTAAGCGGCGAACCTCGTTCACGAGAAGAATTGGTGTTGTCCTAGCGGCAACGCAGTATTGATGCAGATGCAGATGCTGCAATTGCTGGACGCGTCCGAGGATAGCCCGCATCTTTGTCGGAAGCAAGCAAACCCTCCGGCCACGCTGTGGATCAACCGGGGACTGTGACTCCCGGGCTCCAGCGAACTCGTTCGCCGGCGGTCATCTCAGCGAGGGCAAATCCGTTCGCGGCCCCGTACTCCACCACGTCCGCGGGCAACTCCGGCTCCGTGCTCAGCGCGATCAGCGCCGGGCCTGCCCCCGAAAGCGTCGCTGCCACGTTATTACGCCGCAACAGCCGCAAATATTCCGCGGAGGCCGGCATCGCCGGCGCGCGCTGCGGTTGGTGGAGCAGATCCTCGGTGGCCGGCATGAGCAGGTCCGGGCGTTCGGTGAGCGCTACCACCAGCAGGGCCGCGCGGCTGACGTTGAACCGGGCATCGTCATGACTCACCTGAGCGGGCAGCAGCACCCGCGTCTCGGCGGTCAGGGAGCGCTCTTGGGGTATCGCGCAGTACAGACGGATGTCGGGGTGGAGCCGCACCGACACTGCCGAGTAGCGGGGCCGCTCACCGGAGCGATCGATCCAGGAGACCACCGCACCGCCGAGCACCGCGGCGGCGGCGTTGTCGGGATGACCCTCGAACTCCGAAGACAGCTGAATTAGCTGCGCGTCGCTCAACGGCTTCGAATCCGCCTGTGTCACAAGGCCATTCGCTGCTGCCAGGCCGCCAACCACGGCGGCCGCGGACGAGCCGAGGCCGCGGGAGTGCGGGATGGCGTTGCGGCAGCGGACCACCAGCCCTGACGCGCGCACGCCCGCGGCGCGCAGCCCGCATTCGACGGCGCGCACCACCAAGTGTTCGGGGCCGCGCGGCACCTGCCCGGCACCCTCCCCCTCGACCAGCACCACCAGGCCCGAATCCGTTGTCTCCAGGACGATCTCATCGCTGAGACTCAATGCCAGGCCGAGGCTGTCGAAACCGGGACCAAGGTTGGCGCTGGAGGCCGACACCACGGCGCTCGCAACCAGCCCGGCGGGCAGCATCTGGGACGTCATTTCTCAGGCCAGCCCCAGCTTTTCGACGACGAGCACCGGATCAACCGGCAGCGGGGACACGGTCGGCATGTCCCTCAGCGCGGTGTCGGGATCCTTGAGGCCGTTGCCGGTGACCGTGCACACCACGGTCGAGCCGCGCGCCACCCAACCGTCGTCAACCGCCTTGAGCAGACCCGCGATGCTGGCTGCGGATGCGGGCTCGACGAAGACGCCTTCGCTCTCGGCCACCAGGTGGTACGCGGCGAGGATCTCCTCGTCGGTGGCGGCCAGGAAGCGCCCGTTGGACTGCTGCTGCGCGTTGACCGCGGCGGCCCACGATGCGGGCGCACCGATGCGGATAGCGGTCGCGATCGTCTCGGGGTGGCGGACCGGGGTGCCGTGCACCAGTGGCGCCGCGCCGGCCGCCTGGGTGCCGAGCATGCGGGGCAGCTTGTCGATGACTCCGTCGTGGTGATATTCGGTGTAGCCCTTCCAGTACGCGGTGATGTTGCCCGCGTTGCCCACAGGAAGGGCGTGCACGTCCGGCGCGGCGCCCAGCGCGTCGACGATCTCGAACGCCGCCGTCTTCTGGCCCTCGATGCGCACCGGGTTGACCGAG
>NZ_LZJM01000295.1:0-4268 GCF_001667665.1 Mycobacterium sp. E342 | reverse complement strand
CGATCGAGTGGCCCGCCGAGCTGCAGCAGCAGATCAACCAGCTGGCCCGCGCACACAACGCCACCAGTTTCATGGTGATCCAGGCCGGCTTGGCAGTGTTGTTGGCCAAACTCAGCACCAATACCGATGTGGCGGTGGGGTTCCCGATCGCCGGGCGGCGCGACCCTGCCCTCGATGAGCTGGTCGGGTTTTTCGTCAACACCCTGGTATTGCGCGTCGATCTGGCCGACGACCCCACCGTCGCCGAAGTACTAGGGCGGGTGCGCGCGCGCAGCCTGGCCGCCTTCGAGCACCAAGACGTGCCCTTCGAGGTCATGGTGGAACGGCTGCACCCCACCCGCAGCCTGGCCCACCACCCGTTGGTGCAGGTCATGCTCGCCTGGCAAAACCAGCCCGGGCAACATCTGGACATGATTGCCGGCCAGACGCTGGGGGACCAGCTGTGGGCTAGCCCGCTGCCCGTGGAAACCCGCACTGCCCGTGTGGATTTGTCATTTTCGTTGGCCGAACGCTGGACACAATCTGGGGAGCCGGCCGGCATCGCCGGGGCGGTGGAATTCCGCACCGATGTGTTCGACCCCGCCAGCATCGAGCTGCTGGTCACCCGGTTCCAACGGGTGCTGGTGGCCATGACCGCGGATCCGTCACGGCCGCTGTCCTGGATCGAGGTACTCGACGCGCAGGAGTTGGCCTTCCTGGAGGCATGGGGTAACCGGGCGGTATTGGACCAGCCAGCTGCGTCGGGGGTGTCGATTCCGGCAGCATTTGCGACCCAAGTCGCCTGCGCCCCGGAGGCGGTAGCACTGAGCTTCGGGGACCGGTCCTGGACCTATCGAGAACTCGATGAGTCGACTAATCGGTTGGCGCACTTACTGGTTGCCCAGGGCGCCGGCCCCGGTGAGTATGTGGGGTTGCTGCTGCCGCGCGGCGCGCAGGCCATTGTCGCGATCCTGGCGGTGTTGAAGAGCGGGGCGGCCTATGTGCCGATGGATCCAGGATGGCCGACAGCGCGGATCGGTTTCCTGCTCACCGACGCCACCCCGACCCCGGCGCCGGCCGCATACAACTCTCCGACCACCCCGGCCGGCACCGGCCGCAACCACCCATCGAGCACCAACAGCGCCGCTCCCGGCAGCGGCGACCCGATCGGCACCACCCCCGAATCCGGGGTGAGCGGGGCACTGATCGCCGCCCACACCGTGGTCTCGGTCGGCCCATAAGCGTTGACCATCACCCGCCCCGGCGCCCACCGATCCACCACCTCAGCCGGGCACGCCTCCCCACCCACCAGCAACGCCACCGACTCCAAACCCTCCGGGCACAACATCGCCACCGCAGAGGGAGTCTGACTCAACACACTGACCCGCTCAGCAATCAGCAAGGCGTGCAAGTCATCCGGGGAGGCGGTCACCGATTCGGGCACCACCACCAATCGGCTCCCACGCAGCAGGGCGCCGAAGATCTCCCACACCGAAAAGTCGAACGCATAGGAATGACACTGCGTCCACACTCGTTGTGGTTCCAATCCCGCGTCCAGAGAATCGACCAACTGCGCGACATTGCCGTGGGTAATAGCAACGCCCTTGGGCATACCGGTGGTGCCCGAGGTGTAAATCAAGTACGCAATATCGTCAGCAGCCGGACCGGGCAAGGCGTTACTCGGTTCAACGTCTACGGCGGGGTGGTCGACATCAATTACCGGCACGCCATGACCGTCGAGCCGCGACCGTAAGTCGGTCGTGGTGAGCACCACCACCGGGGCCGCGTCGGTAAGCAGGAACTCGATCCGCGCTGCGGGCACGCTCGGATCGATCGGCACATAGGCCGCCCCGGTCTTGAGCACCGCCAGGATCGCCACGACCGCGTCGGCAGACCGCCAAAACAGGAGCGCCACACGCGCGCCCGGACCCGCGCCCCGGCGGGCCAGCAGGTACGCCAACCGGTTCGAGGCGTCATCCAACTCCCGATACGTCAGGGAAAGGCCCGCACAGCTGAGTGCCACCGCCTCAGGCGTCCGCGCCACTTGGGCGGCGAATAACTGCGGAATCGATACCGTCGGGACAGCGGCCCGGGTCAACACGCCGCGATTACCCCACCCCTCCAGGCGGAAATGCTCGGACTCGTCGAGAACATCAATCGAGGACACCAGCCTCGACGGATCAGCCATCATGCTCGCCAGCACCCGGCCCCACCGTGTGATCAGCGTTTCGATACTGGCGGGGTCGAATACATCGGTGCGAAATTCCACCACCCCCCCGATCCCAGCGGGCTGGCCAACCTCGTTCCAGCGCTCCCCAAGGAAAAATGTCAGGTCCATGCGGGCAACCTCGATACTCGACGGCAGCGGCGTGACCTGCAGACCCTCCAAGGCCAACCCGACGGCGGGGTCCTGGGTTTGTCCGGGGAAGTTTTGCCATGCCAGCATCACCTGCACCAGGGGGTGATGAGCCAGCGAGCGTGTGGGGTTCAGTCGTTCCACCAACACCTCAAAGGGCACATCTTGGTGCTCAAACGCGGCTAGGCTACGCGCACGCACCTGGCCCAACACCTCTGCGATGCTCGGGTCCCCGGCCAGATCCATTCGCAGCACCAAGGTGTTGAAGAAACAACCCACCACCTCATCGAGCAACGGGTCACGCCGGCCCGCGATCGGGAACCCTACGGCCACATCAGTATTTGTGCTGAGTTTGGCCAACAAGACCGCCAGGGCGGCCTGGATCACCATGAAACTGGTCGCATTATGCTCGCGGGCCACCCGCGCGATCTGCTGCTGCAACTCAGCCGGCCACTCCACGGTGATGCTGGCCCCGCGGTGATCGGCCACAGCCGGATAGGGCCGATCCGTCGGCAAAGCCAGCCGTTCAGGCATGCCGGCCAACGTGTGCTCCCAGTAGACGAGCTGTGCGGCGATACGGCTGTGCGGGTCGTCGAGGTTCCCGAATTGAGTGCGTTGCCAGAGCGTGTAGTCGGCATACTGCACCGGCAACGGCACCCACCCCGGGGATTGGTCTGCGCACCGGGCTGCATAGGCCATACCCAGATCCCGTATCAGCGGGGTGATCGACCAGCCATCAGCGGCGATATGGTGGGCTACGGCCACCAACACATGCTCCTGGTCGCCAAGCCGGAAAAGCTCTGCATGGAAGGGGATTTCGATGGCGAGATCAAACCGGTATCCCACCACCGCCGCGATGGTCTCCTCGAGCCGCTCGTGCGTCCACTCACCGGCATCGATCACCGCCCAGCCGAACTCGGCCCGAGCAGCCGGCACCACCTGCTGCTCGGGGACACCGTCGACTGCGGGGAACACGGTTCGCAGGCTTTCATGGCGTCCCACCACATCGGCCAGCGCGGCCCCCAGTGCTTCAACGTCGAGTGGTCCCGTTAGCCGCACCGCGACGGGCATGTTGTAGACCGCAGAGGGGCCAAGCAACTGGTCGATAAACCACAACCGGGACTGGGCAAACGACAACGGCACGACCGCGGGCCGCGGGCCGGCCGCCAGCGGGGCGAGCCCGCCCCCACCACCGCCGGCGTTCGCGTCGATCCGGGGTGCTAACTGGGCGATAGTGGGGGCCTCAAACACCGCACGCACCGAGAGACCCCCACCCAAACTGGTGTTAATGGCGGCCATCAGGCGCATCGCCGACAGTGAGTCCCCACCCAGATCGAAGAAGGAGTCGTCAATCCCGACCCGTTCGATGCCGAGGATTTGGGCGTAGATGCCGGCCATTATTTCCTCGGTCAGACCGCCCGGGGCGCGATACTGACCGCCGGTGTAGTCGGGGACGGGCAGGGCGCTGGTGTCGAGTTTGCCGTTGACCGTCAACGGGATGGCATCGATCACCATGATCGCGGCCGGCACCATATACCCCGGCAGGCGGTCCGCCAGGCGGGCGCGGATCGCGACCGGATCCACTGCCCCTGAATGAGATTCGATGATATAGCCGACCAGGCGCTTATCCCCTGGGCGGTCCTCGCGGGCGATCACCACCGCCTGCCCCACCCCATCCACACCGGCGAGCGCGGCCCGGATTTCGCCGAGTTCGATGCGATACCCGCGGATCTTGACCTGCTCATCCGCACGCCCGAGGTACTGCAGCTGGCCATCGGCCCCCCAACACACCAAGTCCCCGGTGCGATACATCCGCGCTCCGGCGCCGGCGAAGGGGCAGGCGACAAATCGGGATGCGGTAGCGGGTTGTTGTTGGCCCAGTTGGCCCCCGATTGTCTCGAGTACTGGGGTACGGACTTCTCCGCGGCGACGA
>NZ_LZJM01000294.1:0-937 GCF_001667665.1 Mycobacterium sp. E342 | reverse complement strand
GGCACTTGACGCTCCAGAAATCCCTCGGGCTTGCCAAGGTCAGCCAGACCGCGCCGTCGCCAGTCCACCGCGGCCAGGTGGACCAGTCCGTCGACGTAGGCCATCGCTAGGCCGTGCCGCAGGGTGATGTCACCGAGAAAGGGTTCGGGCAGCTCGAACCCCGGCGTGAATCCATCCACCACGCCCATCAACATGAACTCGGTGCCCAGCACTTCGGCATCTTCGCAGTAGAGCACCGGCGGTGGATGGGGCACGTCGGTGCCCTCCAAAGCCCGCAGGATGCGCCACTCCCGCAATGTATTCGAGGCAGTGGGGTGGTTCTTGACCGCCGGCGGCCGACGTAACACCCAGGCGTGTTCACCGCGCGCCACCCGGAACGACACGTTTGCCGTTCCGGTCCCCTCGCCGATCCGTTCAGCCGTCATCGGGGTCCCACAACCGGGCAACTGGTCCCCGATCCACGAATCGAGCCGATCGACGTCGAGCAGCGTCGCAGTCGAAGTCATGCACTGACGCTAACGGTGTTGACAGTTACTGTCAATCCTGTCAGCGTATGTCACATGATCGATTTCGAGCTCCCGGCGGAGATTCAGCAACTGCGGACGCGTGTCGCCGCATTCATCGACGACGTTGTGCTGCCAGCCGAGCCTCAAGTCGGCGCGCGGCCCTTCTTCGAAATCGTTAAAGAGCTTCAGGCCGAAGCGCGCGCTGCCGGGTTGTGGTGCCCGTTCGTTCCGGTCGAATACGGCGGAATGGGCCTCGGTCATCTGGCGAACGCGGTCGTGCAGGTCGAGGTCGGGCGCGCCTTCAGTCACCTGGGTGCCTGGGCGATGAACTGCATGGGCCCCCAGGACGCGACGATGCTCACGCTGATCGAGCATGGAACCGACGAGCAGAAAAAGCGCTATCTGGAGCCGCTGGTCAACGGCGATATTCG
>NZ_LZJM01000293.1:0-25818 GCF_001667665.1 Mycobacterium sp. E342 | reverse complement strand
GTCAGATGCGCCGGCTCGGCGACGGGGTGGCGTGGAGCCGCGACCGGTTCACCATGGACGAGGGCCTGTCGCGCGCCGTCCGCACCATCTTCAAGCGGCTCTACGACGCCGGGCTGATCTATCAGGCCGAGCGGCTGGTCAACTGGTCCCCGGTGCTGCAGACGGCCATTTCCGACATCGAGGTCGTCTACGACGAGGTCGAGGGCGAACTGGTCTCTTTCCGGTACGGCTCGCTCGACGACGACGAGCCACACATCGTGGTGGCGACCACCCGGGTCGAGACGATGCTGGGCGACACCGCCATCGCCGTGCATCCGGACGACAAGCGCTACACGCATCTGGTGGGGACGACGCTGCCGCACCCGTTCCTGGATCGCCAAGTCGTCATCGTCGCCGACGAGCACGTCGATCCCGAATTCGGCACCGGTGCGGTCAAAGTCACGCCCGCCCATGATCCCAACGATTTCGAGATCGGGTTGCGGCATAACCTGCCGATGCCGAGCATCATGGACGCCCGTGCCGTCATCGCCGATACGGGAACGGAATTCGACGGCATGGACCGGTTCGAGGCCCGCACGGCGGTGCGCGAAGCGCTCGCGGCGCAAGGCCGCATCGTCGAGGAGAAGCGGCCCTATCTGCACAGCGTCGGGCATTCGGAGCGAAGCGGCGAGGTCATCGAGCCGCGCCTGTCGCTGCAGTGGTGGGTGAAGGTCGAGTCGCTCGCCAAGGCCGCCGGCGACGCGGTGCGCAACGGGGACACCGTGATTCACCCGGCCAGCATGGAGCCGCGGTGGTTCGGCTGGGTCGACGACATGCGCGACTGGTGCATCTCACGGCAGCTGTGGTGGGGCCACCGCATCCCGATCTGGTACGGGCCGGGCGGCGAGCAGGTGTGCGTCGGCCCGGACGAGACCCCGCCGGAAGGCTGGGAGCAGGACCCCGACGTGCTGGACACCTGGTTCTCCTCGGCCCTCTGGCCCTTCTCCACGCTGGGCTGGCCGGACAAGACACCGGAGCTGGAAAAGTTTTATCCGACAAGCGTTTTGGTCACCGGATACGACATCTTGTTCTTCTGGGTGGCTCGCATGATGATGTTCGGCACCTTCGTCGGCGGCGACGACGCCATCACGCTCGACGGCCGCCGCGGACCGCAGGTGCCCTTCACCGACGTGTTCCTGCACGGACTGATCCGTGACGAGTTCGGCCGCAAGATGAGCAAGTCCCGAGGCAATGTCGTCGACCCGCTGGACTGGATGGACACCTTCGGCGCAGACGCCTTGCGGTTCACGCTGGCTCGCGGCGCCAACCCCGGGGGCGACCTGGCCGTCGGCGAGGATGCCGTGCGGGCGTCACGCAATTTCTGCACCAAGCTGTTCAACGCCACCCGATACGCGTTGCTCAACGGCGCCCGCGTCGCGCCGCTGCCGGCGCAGGACCAACTCACCGACGCCGACCGGTGGATCCTGGGACGGCTGGAAGAGGTCCGCGCCGAAGTCGATTCGGCGCTCGACGACTACGAGTTCAGCCGCGCCTGCGAGGCGCTCTACCACTTCGCGTGGGACGAGTTCTGCGACTGGTACGTCGAATTGGCCAAGACGCAGCTGGCCGAGGGGAACGCTCACACCACCGCGGTGCTCGCCGCCGTGCTGGACACCCTGCTGCGGCTGCTGCACCCCGTCATCCCCTTCCTCACCGAGGCGTTGTGGCAGGCCCTGACCGGCCAGGAATCGCTGGTGATCGCCGACTGGCCGCAACCCTCGGGTGTCGATTTGGATCCCGTTGCGGCGCAACGGATCAGCGATATGCAGCGACTGGTCACCGAGGTCCGCCGGTTCCGCAGCGATCAAGGCCTGGCCGACCGGCAGAAGGTGCCGGCCCGGCTGGGTGGCGTGGACGCCGCGGACCTGGGCGCACAGGTGGCCGCCGTGACGTCGCTGGCCTGGCTCACCGCGCCGGCCGAAGACTTCCAGTCGTCGGTGTCGTTGGAGGTGCGACTGGGCCCCCAGATGAACCACACGGTCGTCGTCGAACTCGATACCTCGGGCGCCATCGATGTCGCCGCCGAGCGCCGCCGCCTGGAAAAAGACCTCGCCGCGGCGCAGAAGGAACTGGCGTCCACCACCGCCAAACTCGCCAACGAGGACTTCCTGTCCAAGGCCCCGCAGAACGTCGTGGACAAGATCCGGGACCGTCAGCGCGTGGCCCAGGACGAGTCCGACCGGATCACCGCGCGGCTGGCCGGGCTGCAATGAGTTGTCGATGACCGAGTCCTCCGACTGGCCCGACCACGACGGCGAATACGGCGCCACCGGCCTGGCTCCGACCCCGGACGAGGTCGCCGCGCTGCTTCAGGTCGAACATCTGCTCGACCAACGCTGGCCGGAGACCAAGATCGAGCCGAGCCTGACCCGGATCAGCGCGCTGATGGACCTGCTGGGCTCGCCGCAACGGGCCTATCCCTGCATCCACATCGCCGGCACCAACGGGAAGACCTCGGTGGCACGCATGGTCGACGCGTTGGTGACCGCCCTGCACGGGCGCACCGGCCGGACCACCAGCCCGCACCTGCAATCGGCGGTCGAGCGCATCGCGATCGACGGCCGGCCGATCACCCCGGCCCAGTACGTGGCGACCTACCGGGAGATCGAGCCCTTCGTGCAGATGATCGACGCCCAGTCGCAGGCCGCCGGTGGGCCGGCCATGAGCAAGTTCGAGGTGCTGACCGCCATGGCGTTCGCGGCGTTCGCCGACGCGCCCGTCGACGTCGCGGTCATCGAGGTCGGCATGGGCGGGCGGTGGGACGCCACCAACGTCGTCGATGCGCCGGTCGCGGTCATCACCCCGATCGGCATCGACCACGTCGAATACCTCGGCGACGACCTCGCCGGTATCGCCGGCGAGAAGGCCGGCATCATCACCAAGGCTCCTGACGGCGCGCCCGACACCGTCGCCGTGATCGCGCGCCAGGCGCCCGAAGCGATGGAAGTGCTGCTGGCCCAGACCGTACGCGCCGACGCCGCGGTGGCCCGCGAGGATTCGGAGTTCGCCGTCCTGGGGCGTCAGGTCGCGATCGGCGGGCAGGTGCTCCAGCTGCAGGGCCTCGGCGGGGTGTATTCCGACATCTACCTGCCCCTGCACGGCGAACACCAGGCGCACAATGCGGCGGTGGCGCTCGCGGCGGTGGAAGCCTTCTTCGGTGCCGGCGCGCAACGGCAACTCGACGTCGAGGCGGTGCGGGCCGGATTCGCCGCCGTCACCAGCCCCGGCCGCCTGGAACGCATGCGCAGTGCGCCCACCGTGTTCATCGACGCCGCACACAACCCGGCCGGCGCCGCCGCGCTGGCGCAGACGTTGACCGACGAATTCGACTTCCGATACCTGGTCGGCGTGCTCAGCGTCCTGGCCGACAAGGACGTCCACGGCATCCTCGCCGCGCTCGAGCCGGTGTTCGATGCCGTCGTCGTGACCCACAACGGGTCGCCGCGGGCCCTGGACGTCGAGTCGCTGGCGCTGGCCGCGGGGGAGCGATTCGGGCCCGACCGAGTCACGACCGCCGAGAACCTGCGCGACGCGATCGACGTCGCGACCGCCCTGGTCGACGACGCCACGGTGGCCGGGGACGCCGAGGCCTTCTCCGGCACGGGCATCGTCATCACCGGTTCGGTCGTCACGGCCGGGGCCGCACGCACCCTGTTCGGCCGGGATCCGGAATGACCGACCGCAACCGGGCTGACCCATGGAAGAGCTTCGGGGCGGTGATGGCCGCGACGTTGTTCCTGGAAGCGATCGTGGTGTTGCTGGCGATTCCGGTAGTGAGCGCGGTCGGCGGTGGACTGAGGCCGGTGACGCTGGGTTACCTGATCGGCGTGGCGGCGCTGCTCATCCTGCTGGGCGGGGTGCAGCGCAAACCCTGGGCGATCTGGGTGAACCTGGGCGTTCAACTGCTGCTGCTCGCCGGCTTCGCGGTGTATCCGGGTGTGGGGTTCATCGGGGTGCTTTTCACCGGCTTGTGGGCCCTGATCGCGTACTTCCGGGCCGAGGTGCGGCGCCGCCAGGGGTAGGGCAGCCCCTCGACCGCCGCTGCCGCGGCCGCCGCCCGGCCGATTCCCGCCCGGTTCTGTACGCTGTCGGCCGTGACCGAACGGACCCTGGTACTGATCAAGCCGGACGGCGTCGAGCGGCAGCTGGTCGGGGAGATCATCAGCCGCATCGAGCGGAAGGGCCTGACCATTGCCGCGCTCGAGCTGCGGCGTGTCAGCGAGGACCTGGCCGCCCAGCATTACGCCGAGCACGACGGCAAGCCGTTCTTCGGATCGCTGCTGGAGTTCATCACCTCGGGGCCGGTGGTGGCGGCGATCGTCGAGGGACCGCGCGCGATCGCCGCGTTTCGCCAGCTCGCGGGCGGCACCGACCCGGTGGACAAGGCAACCCCCGGCACTATCCGGGGCGATTTCGGGCTGGAGACCCAGTTCAACCTCGTGCACGGGTCGGATTCGGCAGAGTCCGCAAAGCGCGAAATCGCGCTCTGGTTTCCCGACGCGTAGTGCCCAGCAAACGGGCCGCGCCACGCCGTTGACGGCGCGTCCGCTCGAGGGCGGCTTGGCTTGCCGAGTGATGTGGGATACTGATGGAGGGTGAACGTCGCCGGACCGGCGTCGGACACCCGAATGAAGACTTAGACAAGCGCGATCATCGCCACCCCGCGTTGGTGCGCGGCATGTCGGGCCGTCATTCAGCACGGCGCCGAGTGCGTTCCCCGCGAACCGCTCGGGGCGAGACCATCACAAGCCCGGGGAAAGTCACCCGGGCCCATAGCGAAGCCCTCGCGTGGCCGCGTCGCCAGGACGCGCCCGGGGGCTTGAGGAGAATACGTGGTAGACGGTGCACCATCCGCAGAGTCATCCGAAGAGCCGACCCGGCACGACGAACTGCCGGACCGCCTGAGAGTCCATTCACTGGCCCGAACGCTGGGAACCACCAGTAAGCGGGTGCTGGATGCGCTCAGCGCACTCGATGGACGGATACGCAGCGCGCACTCCACCGTGGACCGTGATGACGCGGTCCGGGTACGCGATCTGCTGGCCGCCCAGCCCGATGGGGGCGCCGAGGACGCCGGAGCTGGCGGCGAAACCGTCGACGCCGCGGCCGGGGAACCCGAATCCCGGCTGATGCTCGAGACGGCGGTCGAGCGGCCGCACTACATGCCGCTGTTCGTCGCGCCGCAGCCGGTACAGGCGGAGGAAGACGACGGCACCGCCGACGACGACACCGACTCCGACGACTCCGACACCGACGACGAAGACGACGAGCAGACCGATCGACCGGCCAACCGGCGGCGGCGCCGGGGCCGTCGCGGGCGCGGCCGTGGCCGCGGCGAGCAGGGCGGACCGGACAACCAGAACGACTCGGGCGACGACGACGAGCCACAACAGCGGGGCCAGAAGACGGGCCAGGGCGAATCCTCCGACGCCGAGGACGACGACGGCGAAGACGGCGAGGACTCGGATGACTCCGACATCGGTGACGACGGTTCGGCGGAGGGCGGCAATCGGCGCCGCCGCAGGCGCCGGCGCCGCAAGTCGGGCTCGGGTGACGACGGTGACGAAAACTCATCGCCCGACGACCCCCCCAACACGGTGGTGCACGAGCGCGCGCCACGCAGCGGGAAGAACGGCGGCAATGGCGGAAATGGCTCGTCGAATACCGAAATCAAGGGCATCGACGGCTCCACCCGGCTGGAGGCCAAGCGACAACGGCGCCGAGACGGCCGCGACGCCGGAAGGCGTCGTCCGCCGGTACTGAGCGAGGCGGAGTTCCTGGCGCGCCGCGAGGCCGTCGAACGGATCATGGTCGTGCGCGACAGGGTCCGCACCGAACCGCCGCATCAGGGGGCGCGCTACACCCAGATCGCCGTGCTCGAGGACGGCATCGTCGTCGAGCACTTCGTGACTTCGGCCGCGTCCGCCTCGCTGGTGGGCAACATCTATCTGGGGATCGTGCAGAACGTCCTGCCGTCGATGGAGGCGGCGTTCGTCGACATCGGCCGCGGCCGCAACGGCGTGCTCTATGCCGGCGAGGTCAACTGGGAGGCCGCGGGGCTGGGTGGGTCAGACCGCAAGATCGAACAGGCGCTCAAACCGGGCGACTACGTCGTGGTCCAGGTCAGCAAGGACCCCGTCGGGCACAAGGGCGCCCGGCTGACCACCCAGGTGTCGCTGGCCGGCCGGTACCTGGTCTATGTGCCGGGTGCGTCATCGACCGGGATCAGCCGCAAGCTGCCCGACACCGAACGGCAGCGGCTCAAGGAGATCCTGCGCGAGGTGGTGCCGTCGGATGCCGGGGTGATCATCCGCACCGCCTCGGAGGGCGTCAAAGAGGACGACATCCGCAGCGACGTCACCCGGCTGCAGGAGCGCTGGAAGCAGATCGAGGCCAAGGCGACCGAGATCAGCGAGAAGGCCGCCGGTGCGGCGGTCGCGCTCTACGAAGAGCCCGACGTTCTGGTCAAGGTCATACGTGACCTGTTCAACGAGGATTTCGCCGGCCTCATCGTTTCCGGTGACGAGGCGTGGACGACCATCACCGAATACGTGAATTCCGTTGCGCCCGATCTGGTTTCGAAGCTGACCAAGTATGAGCCGCCCGGCGGCCCGGACGGTCAGGCCGGCCCCGACGTCTTCGCGGTGCACCGCATCGACGAGCAACTGGCCAAGGCGATGGAGCGCAAGGTGTGGCTGCCCTCGGGCGGCACGCTGGTCATCGACCGAACCGAGGCCATGACGGTGGTCGACGTCAACACCGGCAAGTTCACCGGCTCCGGCGGCAACCTCGAACAGACCGTCACCAAGAACAACCTCGAGGCGGCTGAGGAGATCGTGCGCCAACTGCGGCTGCGCGACATCGGCGGCATCGTGGTCATCGACTTCATCGACATGGTCCTCGAGTCCAACCGCGACCTGGTGTTGCGGCGGCTGACCGAGGCGCTGGCCCGCGACCGCACCCGCCATCAGGTGTCCGAGGTGACGTCGCTGGGCCTGGTCCAGCTGACCCGCAAGCGGCTGGGTACCGGGCTGATCGAGGCCTTCTCGACGTCGTGCACCCACTGCGGCGGCCGGGGAATCGTGCTGCACACCGACCCGGTGGACTCGGCACCCTCGAACGGCGGTCGCAAGTCGGAGTCCGGGGGTCGCCGCGGCAGGCGCTCCAAGAAGAAGGGGGCCGAGGAGCCGTCCGAACAGCCCATTGTGGCCAAGGTGCCCGCGCACGCTCCCGGCGAGCACCCGATGTTCAAGGCGATGGCCGCCGGCGGAACTGCGGTCCGCGAGGACGAGGAATCCGACGAGGCCGCCGAGGAGGCGACCAGCGAGTTCGACGAGCAGAAGCCGGCGGACGCGGCCGACATGGAGGACGCCGACCAGGAGGACTTCGAGGAGTCTGACGAAGACACCGACGAAGACACCGACGAAGAGGCTGACGACGATCTCGACGACGACGAGGACCTCGATGACGAGGAGGACCTGGGCGACGACGACGAAGACCTCGAGATGGACGACGACGACCTGGACGTCGAGGATGACTCCGACTCCGACGACGGGCCCGAGGCGTCCGTCGAGGCCGGTTTCGGGCGTCCGCGGCGCCGTCGCGCGGCGGGTCGGCCGGCCGGCCCGCCGAGCCACGTGGACTGACCTGGCCCGGTTTGACCCTGTAGCCGCTGGTCAAGTACCCTAGGACAGTTGTCGCCAGGCCGTGTGGACTTTGGCCGGCGACAGCGGGCCACCGGGCAATCGGAGTGGACCCGCAACCCAGACCCACTGAGCTCACCGCCGGTGGCTCGCGCGCGATAGAGCCGAAGAAGCGGCTGAGCAGAGGAAAGAAGGCAGGAGCAACGATGGCGACCTACGCAATCGTCAAGACGGGCGGCAAGCAGTACAAGGTCGCCGTCGGGGACGTGGTCAAGGTCGAGAAGCTCGACTCCGACCCGGGCGCGAACGTGTCGCTGCCCGTCACCCTGGTCGTGGACGGCGCGAAGGTCACCACCGATGCCGCCGCGCTGGCCAAGGTGGCGGTGACGGGCGAGGTGCTCGAGCACACCAAGGGCCCCAAGATCCGTATCCACAAGTTCAGGAACAAGACCGGCTACCACAAGCGTCAGGGACACCGTCAGCAGCTGACGGTCCTGAAGGTCACCGGAATCAAGTAGCGGGAGGCGACAGACATGGCACACAAGAAGGGCGCTTCCAGCTCGCGTAACGGCCGCGATTCCGCCGCTCAGCGGCTGGGCGTCAAGCGATTCGGCGGCCAGATCGTCAAGGCGGGCGAGATCATCGTGCGCCAGCGCGGCACCAAGTTCCACCCCGGTCTGAACGTCGGGCGTGGCGGCGACGACACGTTGTTCGCCAAGGCTGCCGGAGCCGTCGAGTTCGGCATCAAGCGCGGACGCAAAACCGTCAGCATCACGCCCCAGGTCTAGCCTCGCGAGCCGGGGGCACCGCGCCCCCCGCGCGGGGAAACGCTGCGGCGGCTTCGCGAGGTGTTGTCGCCCGGCGTGACTTTCGAAGGGCTGGTATCCGATGCCTCGATTCGTCGATCGGGTCGTCATCCACGCGCGTGCGGGTTCCGGCGGTAACGGCTGCGCGTCGGTTCACCGCGAGAAGTTCAAGCCGCTGGGCGGTCCCGACGGCGGCAACGGCGGTCGCGGCGGCAGCATCGTGTTCGTCGTCGATCCGCAGGTGCACACCCTGTTGGACTTCCACTTCCATCCGCACGTCACCGCCCCGTCGGGCAAACAGGGCATGGGCAACAACCGCGACGGAGCTGCGGGTACGGATCTGGAAGTCAAAGTCCCCGACGGCACCGTCGTCCTGGACGAAAACGGCCGGATGCTGGCCGATCTGGTGGGAGCGGGCACCCGCTTCGAAGCGGCGGCCGGTGGCCGTGGCGGGCTGGGCAATGCGGCGCTGGCGTCGCGCGCCCGCAAGGCCCCCGGCTTCGCGCTGCTCGGCGAACCGGGCGAAGCGCGAGACCTCACGCTGGAGCTCAAGACCGTCGCCGATGCAGGTCTCATCGGGTTTCCCTCGGCCGGCAAATCCTCACTGGTGTCGGCGATCTCGGCGGCCAAACCGAAGGTCGCGGACTATCCGTTCACCACGCTGGTGCCCAATCTCGGGGTGGTGTCGGCCGGCGAGCACACGTTCACGGTCGCCGACGTGCCGGGCCTCATCCCCGGCGCATCACAGGGCCGCGGCCTGGGCCTGGACTTCCTGCGGCACATCGAGCGCTGCGCCGTGCTGGTGCACGTCGTCGACTGCGCCACCTCGGAGCCGGGCCGCGACCCCATCTCCGACATCGACGCGCTGGAAGCCGAACTCGCCGCGTATACCCCCACCCTGCGGGGCGACACGACTTTGGGCGACCTCGCTGAGCGGCCCCGCGCGGTGGTGCTCAACAAGATCGACGTACCCGAGGCGCGTGAGCTCGCCGAATTTGTCCGCGACGAGATCGCCGAGCGCGGCTGGCCGGTGTTCCTCGTGTCGACGGTGTCGCGGGAAGGATTGCAGCCGTTGGTCTTCGGGCTCTGGCGGATGATCTCGGAATACAACGCCGCCCGGCCGCAGGCCGTGCCGCGCCGCCCGGTCATCCGCCCGGTTCCCATCGACGACAGCGGCTTCACGGTCCAGCCGGACGGGGAGGGTGGCTTCGTGGTCAGCGGCGCCCGGCCGCAGCGGTGGGTTCGGCAGACCAACTTCGACAACGACGAAGCCGTGGGCTATCTCGCCGACCGGCTGGCCCGGCTGGGCGTCGAGGAGGAACTGCTGCGGCTGGGCGCCCAACCCGGGTGCGCCGTGACCATCGGGGACATGACGTTCGACTGGGAGCCGCAAACGCCTGCGGGACAACACGTTGCGATGTCCGGTAGAGGCACCGACGTGCGGCTGGAACGCACTGAGCGCGCCGGCGCCGCGGAGCGCAAGGCGGCCCGCCGTCAGCGGCGCGCCGGCGACGATGCAGTGGGGGTACCTCCCGCTTGCGGGGGACGCAGCGATGCGGAGGGGGCACCTCCCGCTTGCGGGGGAGAGCGGCGCAGAACCAGAGAACGCGGGGACAAGTAGTGACCCCCCATCGAGAGGCCATCCGCACCGCGCGCAGCTTGGTGGTCAAGATCGGGACCAACGCGCTGACCACCCCGTCCGGGGTATTCGACGCCGGCCGACTGGCCGGGCTGGCCGACGCCATCGAGTCACGCATGAAGGCGGGCACCGATGTCGTCATCGTCTCGTCGGGCGCCATCGCCGCCGGCATCGAACCGCTCGGCTTGACCCGTCGCCCCAAGGATCTGGCGACCAAGCAGGCCGCGGCCAGCGTGGGGCAGGTCGCGCTGGTGAACGCGTGGAGCGCGGCGTTCGCGCGGTACGGTCGCACGGTCGGTCAGGTGCTGCTGACCGCGCACGACATCTCCATGCGGGCCCAGCACACGAACGCGCAGCGCACCCTGGACCGGCTGCGGGCCCTACACGCGGTCGCGATCGTCAACGAGAACGACACGGTGGCCACCAACGAGATCCGGTTCGGCGACAACGATCGCCTCTCGGCGCTGGTGGCTCACCTGGTCGGCGCCGAAGCCCTGGTGCTGCTCTCCGACATCGACGGGCTTTACGACGCCGATCCGCGAAAGACCAAGGACGCCAAGTTCATTGCCGAGGTATCCGGGGTGGACGATCTGACCGGGGTGGTCGCCGGCCCCGGCAGCGACCTGGGGACCGGCGGAATGGTGTCGAAGATGTCCTCGGCGCTACTGGCCGCCGACGCCGGGGTACCGGTCCTGCTCGCCGCGGCGGCCGACGCCGGCACTGCGCTGAGCGATGCCTCGGTCGGCACGGTGTTCGCCGCACGGCCACAACGGATGTCGGCACGGCGGTTCTGGCTGCGCTATGCCGCCGAGGCGGCCGGTGCGCTGACCCTCGACGAGGGCGCCGTGCGCGCGGTGCTGGCCCAGCGCCGCTCGCTGCTGGCCGCCGGCATCACCGGGGTGTCGGGCCGGTTCTACGCGGGAGACGTCGTCGAATTGCGCGGCCCCGACGCGGCCATGGTGGCCCGCGGCGTGGTGGCCTACGACGCCACCGAACTGGCGACCATGATCGGAAGGTCGACCTCCGAGCTGCCGGGTGAGCTGCGCCGGCCCGCGGTGCACGCCGACGACCTGGTGGCGGTGTAAGCCGGCTAGCTGAACGGATTGCTGTTGTCCTGCCACGCCGCCGATTCCGGGCGCGGCCCGAAACGGCGGGCGTAGTCCTCGTGCATCTTCGCTTGCTTCTTGTTCTTGATCACGTCGACCAGGTTCGGGTCGAGTCCGTGCTGCGCCAGCCGGTGTCGACGCCAAACCTTGTTCAACGCAAGCGAGATCAGCAGGGCCCAGATGTAGAGCGGCACCGTCATCTCGCTATGCACATACAGCGAAGCGGGCAGCAGCCAGAAGGGCGCGAGAACGAACAGCGGTGGTATGGCCCACCGGATCATGTGCCGGCGCACGGCTCCCTTGCCCGCCAGGTCGTTGGCGACCCAGTCGCGCATCGAGCTGGGCAGCGTTCGACCGTAGGAATAGGCGATGTGTTGCCAAATGTTGGGTTTGGTCTTGGGGGTGGTCATGGCTGCTCCTATGAGGGGGGTCGGGACTGCAATGCGCCCGCTGCCAAGGCGGCCGCGTTGACGCGGGTGAGCACCTGATGCAGGTGCCGAAGTTCGTCGATATCGACACCCAGACGCTCGACCACGGCGGGCGGAATCTTGCACGCACGCCGACGTAGGGCGGTGCCACTATCGGTGAGTTTGACTTCGGTAGAGCGCTCGTCGACGGCGCTTCGTGTACGGGTGATCAGACCGAGGGCCTCCAAGCGCTTGAGCATAGGCGACAGCGTGGCCGAATCCATCTGCAGCGTGGCTGCGATCTCCTTGACCGACAGCGGTTTGCGCTGTCCCGGCGCCGATTTCTGATGATCCCAGAGCGTCAGCATCACCAGATACTGGGGATGGGTCAGCCCCAACGGCTCCAGGAGCGGCCGGTAGACCGCCAACACGGCGCGGTTGGTCACGCTCAGCGCGAAACAGACCTGCTGTTCCAGGGAAAGCGGGTCGATCTCGGGCGCGGCCGGCGATGCCATATTCGCATGGTAGCCTAATAAATAGTGCACTAACTATGTTGTTCCGGTCACAGGCCGTTATGCCGGCCGGGCCACCGCCGCATCAGTGCGCTGAGGCGCCCTTGAGATAGAGGGCTCCCCAGACGATTTCGGCCAGCGTGGCGGCCAGTTCCGCGTCGTAGTCGCGCGGCTTCGCGGGGAGGTTCTGCTGGCACGCGCGCTCGACCATCCACGTCAGCGCGCTGGCGGTGGTGGCCGCAACCAGGTCGGGACGGATGGACCGGTCGGCTTGGCCTTCCTCGATGACCCGGGTCATCCGCCCGGTGACCGCCGTCAGCAGGTTGCGATAGGTCGCCGCCACCAGCGGGTCATAGCCGGCCATCTCGTTGAGCGCGACGAGCAGCGGTTGATGGCGCCGATAGCTGGCGATGATCCCGTCCATCGCGGCGCGGACGTCGTCCGGATTGTGCCGCGACGACACGCTCCACCACCGATCCGCGCTGGCGGCGAGGTCGGCGAACACCTGGTTGGCCAGGCGGCGCAGCAGGTGGCCTTTGTCCTCGAAGTAGATGTAGAAGCTCGCGCGGGAAATGCCGGCTTCGGTCGACAGCCGGTCGACGCTGAGTTCGGTGAAACTGGCGCCGCCGCGCATCAGCCGCTCGGTGGCGTCCAGCAGCCGTCGCTCGATCTGCTCTCGCCGTTGCTGACGTCCCCGCTCGCGGCTGGCCTGCGGCTTCCTGGTGACCGATGGCATTGGCCCAGCATAGAGCGCTGTTCGACAACTTGACTAGACACTATGTCCAGGAATAGTGTCGCTGACGATCTGTGACCGGGGTCATACACACAACGGAGGTGGGCCATGACCGTGATGACCGGGACGTCTGGCGCCGAGCGGCCCGGCCGGGCCTACGATCCGATCGACCTGTCCTCGCGCGCGTTTTGGTCCACGACCGCGGCCGACCGGGAACGCGCGTTCGCGGTGCTGAGGGCCGAGCGGCCGGTCAGCTGGCACTCACCCGTGGAGGACGCCCTGATGCGCGATCCGGAGGATCCGGGCTACTGGGCGGTCACGCGACGCGCCGACATCGTCTCGGTCAGCCGCAACAACGAGGTGTTCCTGTCCGGCCACGGCGTGATGTTCGAGAACATCCCGGTGGAGCTGCTCGAAGCGTCCCAGTCGTTCCTGGCGATGGATCCGCCGCGACACACCAAGCTACGCAAGCTCGTCAGCGCGGCATTCACCCCGAGGCAGATCCGCCGTATCGAGGACTCGATCAGGGCGAACGCCAAGGCCATCGTCGAAGAGTTGCGCGCGGCCGGTAGCGGGGCCGACTTCGTCGACCACTGCGCCAAGCAACTGCCGATCCGAACCTTGTCGGACATGGTGGGGATCCCGGAATCGGAGCGAGAGCACGTGGCGCGGGCCGCCGATGCGCTGGTGTCCTGGGCGGACCCGGTCTACCTCGACGGTCGCAACCCACTGGAGGTGCTGGTCGAAAACCAGGTGTACCTGCACCAAATCGCCGGCACGTTGGCCGCCGAGCGCCGCGAGCGTCCCGGCGACGACTTGTTCAGCGGCTTGGTCAACGCCGAGGTCGACGGCGACCGGCTGACCGACGCCGAGGTGGCCGCCTTCTTCGTGCTGCTTTCCGTGGCCGCCAACGACACCACCCGCCAAACCACCAGCCACGCGATGAAGGCGCTCACCGACTTCGGAGATCAACGGACGTGGCTACTGGAGGATTTCGACAACCGGATCGGAACCGCCGTCGAGGAGTTCGTCCGCTGGGCCAGTCCGGTCATGACGTTCCGTCGCACGGCCGCAACGGATTTCGAGCTAGGCGGCCAGAAGATCCGGGCGGGGGAGAAGGTCGTCATGTTCTATCCGTCCGGCAACTGGGACACCGACGCGTTCGACCACCCGGAGCGCTTCGACCTGAGCCGCAGCCCCAATCCGCACGTCGGTTTCGGGGGCGGCGGCGTGCATTTCTGCCTCGGCGCCCATGTGGCGCGGGCGCAGCTGCGCGCCATCTTCGGCGAGCTGTTGCGTCAGCTGCCCGAAATCCAGGCCGGCGACCCGACTTACGTGGCGGGCAACTTCATTCACGCCGTCCGCAGCATGCCATGCACGTTCTAATGCGTAGTCATCGGTAACAATTCGTCCGCCAGCAACGCCAGCAGCTCGGAGCAGCCGCCGTCGACCTTGACGGTCGCCAGGTCGTCCCCGCGGGTCCGCCCCCGGTTGATGATCGCGATCGGCATGCCCAGCGCGGCGGCGTGCCGGACGAACCGGTAGCCGGAGAACACCGTCAGCGACGAGCCGGCGACCAGCAGCGCGTCGGCTTCGGAAATCAGCGAATATGATTGTTCAACAACATCTTTCGCGACGCTTTCGCCGAAGTAGACGATGTCCGGCTTGAGCATGCCGCCGCAGCGCGGGCAGTCGAGATACCGGAACGACGCGGTATCGGCGACGACGGCGTCGGCGTCCGGTGCCACCGCGAGACCGCCGACCGCTAGCGCGCGCTCGGCGAATCCGGGGTTGAGCTCTTCCAGCCGTTCGGCAAGAGCGGCGCGGCTCATGGTGTACCCGCAGTTCAGGCAGACCACCTGGGCGTAGGTGCCGTGCAGGTTGACGACATTGCGGCTGCCGGCCTTGGTGTGCAGTAGGTCGACGTTCTGCGTGACCAGCCCCGTCACGACCGAGGCGTGTTCCAGCGCCGCCAGCGCCCGGTGGCCGGCGTTGGGCAGCGTGTCGTCCATGTGCCGCCAACCGACGTGGTTTCGCGCCCAGTAGCGCTGCCGAAAGACGGCGTCCGAGGTGAACTGGCGGATCGTCATCGGATTGCTGGGCGGTGAATCGGGTCCACGGTAGTCCGGGATGCCGGAGTCGGTGGACAGGCCCGCGCCCGTCAGCACCGCGATCCGGCGACCGGCCAGCATCGCGACAAGCTCCGGCGATTCTGCGCAGTGGGCGGTCACCTATTCGAGGGTACGGGCGCGAAGGCGCCGCCGAGGGCCCGCTGCGTACCGCGCGGCGATGTCGCTAACCGAGGCACTCCGCGGCCGTGGTGAGCTCGGCCGACATGTTCTGCTCCATCATCTTCAGCGCCGCCGCGCCTAGGTCGGGGTCGATGTGGGCGACGGCGTCGGTCGCGATCACGACGGGGAAGTGGCGCACGTAGGCGTCGAGTGCGGTGTAGAGGATGCACTGCTCGGTGACCTGGCCCGTGATGACCAGCTGCTTGGTCTCGAGCCGGTTGAGCAGATACGCCAGCGCGGTCGCGTAGAAGGCGCTGTGCCGCACTTTGGTCATCACGCGGCAGTCCCCGGCCGGAACGATCGGCTTGACCAGATCCGGCCGCGCCCCGTCGAGCGCGGAGCCGACGATGTCGGAGAATTGGGCGGCGAAGTCGCCGTAGTTGTCGTTGACGTACACCAGGTCGACATCGTCGGATTCGCGTGCGCGCCGGACCAAATCGGCCAGCGGGTCGATGACCTTGGCGACATTGGGTATTAGTTCTTCAGCGTCGGGATGCTGATAGGTGTTCATCATGTCGACCACGACCACGGCAGTATCGCTCATGATGTAGGGGATACCCGGCGGCCACGGGTTGACACAGGTCAGGCGACAATGGAAGGGCGATGGACTTTTACAACGCTTACAGCCAGGGTTTCGTCCGGGTCGCCGCGTGCACGCACCATACCGCGATCGCCGATCCGGCGGCCAACGCGGAGTCGGTCGTACGGTTGGCCCGCGCGTGCCACGACGACGGCGTCGCGGTGGCCGTGTTCCCGGAGCTGACGTTGTCCGGATACTCCATCGAGGACATCGTCATGCAGGACCTGCTGCTCGACGACGTCACCGGCGCCGTCGAGAACATCGTCGCCGCCTCGACCGATCTGCTGCCGGTCCTGGTTGTCGGCGCTCCGCTGCGGTACCGGCAGCGCATCTACAACACCGCGGTCGTCATCCACCGCGGCGCGGTGCTCGGCGTGGTGCCCAAGTCTTACCTGCCCACGTACCGAGAGTTCTACGAGCGCCGCCAGATCGCGGCTGGAGACGACGAGCGCGGCACCATCCGGCTCTGTGACGCCGACGTCCCCTTCGGCCCCGACTTGCTGTTCGCCGCATCGGATGTGCCCGACTTCGTGCTGCACGTCGAAATCTGCGAGGACATGTTCGTGCCGATCCCGCCCAGTGCGGAGGCCGCGCTGGCGGGCGCGACCGTACTTGCCAATCTCTCCGGCAGCCCCATCACGATCGGCCGCGCCGAGGACCGCAGCCTGTTGGCCCGCTCGGCGTCGGCGCGGTGTCTGGCCGCCTACGTCTACGCCGCCGCGGGCGAGGGAGAGTCGACCACCGACCTGGCCTGGGACGGTCAGACGATGGTGTGGGAGAACGGCGAACTGCTGGCCTCCTCCGAGCGCTTCCCGAAGGGGGAGCGGCGCAGTATCGCCGACGTCGACATCGATCTGCTGCGCTCGGAACGGCTGCGGATGGGAACCTTCGACGACAACCGGCGCCACCACCGCGGGTCGGCCGAGTCGTTCCGGCGTGTCGGGTTCCGCCTGGACCCGCCGGCCGGCGACATCGGATTGCGCCGTGACGTCGAGCGTTTCCCGTTCGTGCCCGCGAATCGCGAACGGCTGGAACAGGATTGCTACGAGGCCTACAACATCCAGGTGTCGGGGCTCGAGCAGCGGCTGCGCGCGCTGGACTACCCGAAGATCGTCATCGGCATCTCCGGCGGCCTGGACTCGACGCACGCGCTGATCGTTGCGGCACGCGCCATGGATCGGGAAGGGCGGCCGCGCAGCGACATTCTGGCGTTCACGCTGCCCGGCTTCGCGACGGGCGATCGCACCAAGCGCAACGCCATCGAGCTGTCCCGCGCACTGGGGGTCACCTTTTCCGAAATCGACATCACCGAGACCGCAATGGTGATGTTCAAGGAGATGGACCACCCGTTCGGGCGCGGGGAGAAGGTCTACGACGTCACCTTCGAGAACGTTCAGGCGGGGCTGCGCACCGACTACCTGTTCCGGCTGGCCAACCAGCGCGGCGGCATCGTGCTAGGCACCGGCGACCTATCCGAAATCGGGCTGGGCTGGTCGACCTACGGGGTGGGCGACCAGATGTCGCACTACAACGTCAACGGCGGTGTCCCGAAGACGCTGATCCAGCATCTGATCCGCTGGGTCATCTCGTCCGGCCAGTTCTCGTCCGACGTCACCGACGTGCTGCAATCGGTGCTGGACACCGAGATCTCCCCAGAACTCGTCCCGAAAGGCGAAGAGGAAGAACTGCAGAGCAGCGAGGACAAGGTCGGACCGTATGCCCTGCAAGACTTTTCACTCTTCCACGTGCTGCGCTACGGATTCCGGCCCTCGAAGATCGCGTTTCTGGCCTGGCATGCGTGGAGCGACCCGGATCGGGGCGACTGGCCGCCGGGGTTCCCCGAGAACAAGCGACCGACCTACTCGCTGAAGGAGATCCGGCACTGGCTGGGGGTGTTCGTGCAGCGGTTCTACTCGTTCAGCCAGTTCAAACGCTCGGCATTGCCGAACGGACCCAAGGTGTCACACGGCGGCGCGCTGTCGCCCCGCGGTGATTGGCGGGCCCCGTCGGACATGTCCGCGCGCATCTGGCTCGACGAGATCGAGCGGCATATTCCCGAGGAGTAGCCCGCCGATGGGCCCGCTCGCGGGATCGCCGGGCGGGCCCGAGAGCGTCGGGCTCACGCCCTGGCGCGCCGCCAGCCCTGGTATTGCAGTTCGGCGAACACCAGCGTGTAGGCGCCGGCCGCCAGGTTCAACGCGACGCCGGCCGTCGTCAGCGGGAAGACGTCTTCGAGCACCAGGACCACGGCGGCCACCGTGTACGCCAGATTGGCGACGATGACGCCCATACCGGCCCGGCGCACCGAGGGCAGGGCGGCGAGCCCGAACACGACCACGCCATAGCCGATCAAGAACGCGCCCATCGCGTACTCGAACGCCGTCGTGGTCCCCGAGAGCTCGGCGAGCCGGCCGGCCAGCGGGATCCCCGCCAGGCCGACCACGCCGCTGATGGCGGCGTCTGCGCGCATGGCCAGGCGAAGCAGGCCGTCCCGGGTGCCGGTGCGGTCAATCGTGGTCGCGGACATGATGTTCCTTTCGTCGATGGCTGATCGCCACCGACGCTGCCCGCGAACCACTGCCAGATCGACGTCGGACGCTGCCAACCACTGCCAACCGCAGGTCAGGCCCCTGGCGCCGATCCGCCCGGGGGTCAGCGTTCGTATGTTCCGGTCAGCACACCGCGGGCCAGCACGTGTCCGCCCATCGCGGCCAGCAGCGCCTTGGCCGTGGTGATGCCGTCCGGGACGGCCCGGTCGATCGCGAACACGTGGAACCGGTAGTGATGCGGGCCGTGCCCGGGAATCGGACGCGGCCCGGCGTAGCCGCGGTGGCCCAGATCGGCTCGCAGGCAGCGGATGCCCGCCGCGCCCAGGTGCAACCCGCCGGCATCGAGGCCGTCCAGTGCCGGGTCGATCACCGCGACCGAGTGCAGCAATGGGCGGGGCAAGGGGACGTCGACATCATCGATGATGAGGACCAGCTGCCGGGTGCCGGGCGGCGGCGGGCTCCACCGCAGCGGCGGCGAGACGTTGTCGCCGACGCCCACGCCGGCGCTGGAGGTCGGCATGACGCCGCCGTCGGGGAACGCGGCGCTGCCGACGCTGATGGAGCGGGGCGCATCGAACGCGGCCCGTGCGAGAGGGCTTCGCCGCGGGCCGGCGCGCACGCCGCGCAGCAGCCTGCCGGGCAACGCCGTCATGCGCCGCTGCCCGCGCCGCGAATCGCGACGGTGGGCGACCGCACGAGGTCGCCCAATTCGCTGGGCAGGTATCCCTGCTCGACCAGCCGCGGTAGCACGCCGCCGCTTTCGATGATGTCGAGGATGAGCCCGGGAAGCGTCGGAACGCTTCCGGACGCACCCGTGGTGTCGTTGCGCCAGGTGCCGCCGGTCAGGTCGAAGGTTCCCGTGTCGCCTTCGTGGAACACGCTGGTGGCACCGGGCACGGTCATTGCCGGCAGGCCGGCGTTGACGGCATTGCGGAAGAACAACGAGTTGAATTCCTCGGCGACGAGTCCCGCGACGCCGAGCTCGACGAAAAGAGCCGCGACGGGCCGGGAAGATCCGAGCCCGAAGTTCCTGCCCGCCACGACGATGTCACCCGTCGACACCTGGTCGGTCCAACCGGGGCGGACCTCGTAGAAGACGTGCCTGGCCGCTTCTGGCGGATCCATCTTCATTGCGAACGCCGGGTACATGGCGTCGGTGTTCAGGTTGTCCCCGAACACCCACACCCTTCCGCCGAACACCACGCTCATGCCGTCACACTCCTCGGATCGGTGATATGTCCGGTGATGGCCGACGCGGCAACGGTCGCCGGTGACGCCATGAAGATCTCCGCCTCGGTGCTGCCCATGCGCCCGGTGAAGTTGCGGGTGCTCGAGGTGATGCACACCTCGCCGGGGCCGACCACACCCATGTGGTAGCCGAAACATGCGCCGCAGGTGGAGTTGGTGATGACCGCACCCGCGTCCGCCAGGTCCTGCAGGTACCCCAGCCGCATGGCGTCCCGGTACACCGCCTGGGAGGCGGGCGTGACCAACAGGCGCACGCCCGGCGCGACAGACTTGCCGCGCACCACCCGCGCGGCGATCTCGAGGTCCTCGAGCTGGCCATTCGCACACGAGCCGATGAACGCCTGGTCGATCTTCTGGCGCTCAAGCCGGGAAACCGGGAGCCCGTTGCGGCTGACGGTTCCCGGCCGCGCCACGTAAGGCTCCAGCGTCGCCAGGTCGACACGGCGGATCTCTTGGTATCCGGCATCCGGATCCGGCGCGGCGGCGTCGTATCCGGAGACGCCGCGCTCGTGCAGAAACGACGTCAACACGTCGTCGGGCTCGAACGTGGCGAAGTCGGCAGAGACCTCGGCGCACTGGGTCGCGATGGTGCGCCGGTCGTGCATCGGGACGCCGGACAGGCCGGTGCCGCCGAATTCCAGGTTCAGGTTCGGGGCGTCGCCGTAATCGTTGGCGATATGCAAGAACACGTCTTTGCCGCTGACCGTCTCCGGTTTCGCGCCCTCGAGTTCGTAGCGGATGGTGGGCGCGACCTGAAACCACGTCGCGCCGGTGCACATGATCGAATAGACCTCCGCGAGCCCGAGGCCCCGGGCGGCGGTGTTGTAGGCGCCCGCGGCGCAGGTGTGAGAGTCGGTGCAGGCCAAGATCTCTCCGGGCCGCGCCAGTCCGTTCTCGGCGATCACCTGGTGACAGATGCCGTGCCGGCCGACGTCGTAGAACCGTGTGATGCCGAAATCGGCGACGAATCGGCGGGCGTGTGGGCCGCCCGCGGCGTCTTTGATGGTCGGTGCCGGCACGGCGTGGTCCATGACGACCGCCAGCTTGTCGGGGTCGTGGATCCGGTTGGGCGTGATCCACATCGTGGCGAACTGCAGGTCGATCAGCACGGTCATGTCGACGTCGACCACGACCGTGTCACCCGCCGACACCGAATGCAATCCGGCCTTGCGGGCGAAGATCTTCTCGATGATCGTCATGCCCATGAGGGGTCCTTCCGCGCGTATCGGGCGTCGCGCTCGAGCCATTCGGCCATCCCCACCATGTTGAAGAAATCGGCGGGCGTCGCGGGCCGGTGGTCGGCGATCTCGGTGCCGTTCAGTTCGCAAAGGCTCTGCAGCATGCCGAAAGTCGCCTGCGCCAAGAGATTGCTCGGGTGGATCGCGATGGCATAGCCCAACTCTTGCAGGCGCGCGGCCGACTGCAACGGCGTCAGCCCGCCCTGCACGAGGTTGATCAGCAGGGGGGCGTTCACTTCGCGTGCGATGCGCTCGATCTCGTCGGCGTCCTGCGGCGCCTCGACGAAGATGACGTCGGCGCCCGCCCGCGCGTATCGGTTGGCACGCTCGATGGCCGCGTCCAGACCGAGGGGGGCCCGGGCGTCGGTGCGGGCCACCACCAGCAGGCTGTCGTCGGAGCGGGCGTCCAGCGCCGCGGCGAGGGTCTGCTCGAACACGGCCGCGTCGACCACCTGTTTGTCCGGCAAGTGGCCGCACCGTTTCGGAAACACCTGATCTTCCAACTGAATTGCGGCGACCCCCGCCGCGTCGTAGGAGCGAACGGTGCGCACCACGTTCATGGGCGCGCCATAGCCGGTATCGGCGTCGGCGATCAATGGGATATCGCCCAACGCGTCGGTGATCATCGCGGCCCGGCCGGCCATCTCGGTCGCGGTGACCAGCCCGATGTCGGGTAGGCCGAAGCCGGAGGCGGCCACCCCGGCACCGGTCATGTACGCCGCGGCGTGGCCGGTGCGTTTCGTCAGGTGCGCCGAGATCCCGTCGAAAACGCCTGGGGCGACGATGAGTTCGCCCGCAGCGAGCAAGTCCTTCAGCCGTCGGCGGGCCGGGGTGGTAGGCATGGTTCTCCTTTCAGTCCAGGGCGCCCGCGACCGGGGCCGCGAGCAGATCGGTCAGTTGCTCGACATCGTCGAGGTCGTCGAGATTGAGCACCGCCCGCTCGATCGCTTCGGCACGGGCGCGGCTGGTGACCCGGTCGGCGAGTGAGTGGAACTTGCCGACCAGTTCGTCGTTGGTGACGGGATCGTTGGGCGCGCCGTGCGGCAAGGCCACGCGGGCGCGGTGGACCGTGCCGTCGCGGGTGGTGACCGCGACGTCGGTGCGGAACTTCTGGGTCACGTCGGCGTGGGTGAGTGATTTGTCGAGGTGTACCGACGTCGCCGCGATGAGCGACCAGATGTCATCGGCATCGAGACGGGCAGGGGTGAATTGTTCCGGTAACACGTTGCCGTCCAGGAGCGCCGCGGCGGTCGCGTACCCGATGTTCATCTGGGCGCCGATCGGGGTGAGGGGCCGTTGCGGTCGCCACCAACCGTGCTTGTAGATGGTCTCGCCGACGGTGATGTCGATCTTCGAAATGGCTTGCGGAGCAATCGAGGCACGCACCCGCCGGGCGGCGTCGATTGCCGCGTGCAAACCGCCCATCGCCGCGTAGGACTTGACCATGATGACGGCGGTCTCCCACCGTTGGCCGAGTTGCCCGGTAAGTGCGGTGGGGTCGGGGTCGTGGCCCTCGCCGAAAACGCTGAGAAATCCGCCGTATTCACGCTCGAACACCCGCTTGATGCCGGTGTATCCCGCCGATGCCAGCCCCGCCGCGTAGAAGCCGTTGCGCGCCGCCAGGCCGTGATGCATGCGCTTGCTCATGGCCTCGTATTGGGCGGCCATCAGCCCCGCCGACTGCGTTCCGGCCAGCCCGAGGGCGTCCTCCAACTGCGCCGGCGACAGCCCACGTAGCTTTCCCGACGCCATCGCCGCGGCGTGGGTGCCGAAAACCGACCCTGAGTGCCAGCCGCGGTCCAACATCTGGGTGCCGTGCAGCGTATCGCCGACGCGCGGGCCCACCTCGAAGCCGGCGACCGCGGCCAGTAGGACCTCGGCGCCCGTCGAGGGTCGTGGCCGCGTGGACACCGTCGACATCAGCGCCGGAATCAGCAGCGAGCAGCTGTGCAGTGGGGCACGGGGATGGAAGTCGTCGAGCTCGAACCCCTGGATGAAGGTGCCGTTGAGCACGGCTGACGCGGGTGCCCCGGTCGTGCGCCCGGTGCCGATGACGACGGCGTCGCCTCGACCCTCCAGCGCGAGGACGGCGTCGGTCGCGACGCGCGACCACGGCAGTTGCGCGCCGACGAGCGCGCAGCCGATCCCGTCCAGCAGCAGGTGCTTCGCCCGGTCGCGGATCTGGTGCGGGACGTCATCCAGGGTGAGGCCGGCGACCCAGGTGGCAAGTCGGCCGGTCGGCCCGTCCGGGTTGGTGGCGGCCGGTTCGTGCATCGTCTCCCCCGAGGCGTGTTGAGTTGTTATATACATATAACAACTCGGGGGGGGTTGGCAAGGGAGGCCGTGTGGAAGCATTGACCACCGTGCAGGAGAGCAGAGGAGGGCCGGTCTCGGCCGCGGCCGGGGTGCCGCTGCATCGGCAGCTGTTCCTGGTGCTGCACGACGAGATCGACCGCGGCGTCATCGCCCCCGGCGACGCGTTGCCCACCGAGCAGACGCTGTGCGACCAGTTCGGTGTATCGCGCATTACCGTGCGCCGGGCGCTGGCCGACCTGGCCGACCAGGGATACATCGAGCGCAGGCACGGCGTCGGGTCGTTCGTGCGCCCGCACGGGCCGGCGGATGTCTCCGGCGTTGGAGGGGCCGGGCGTTCGTTCATGCAGAGCCTGCGGCAGACGCAATTCGAGACCAAGGTCGAAGTCGTCGAACTCGGAAAGCGGCGTCCCCCGAGGGCCGTCGGGGAGGCCTTGAAAACGTCCGGGGAAACGTCCGGCGAGCTGCTGCAGATCGTGCGGGTGCGGCGTCAACGCAGGACCGATGAGCCATTGATGGTGACCGAAGCCTGGCTGCCGCAGGAATTGGCCGGCGTGCTGACCGAGCCGGAGTTGCGGCGTGCGCCGCTGTACGAGTTGCTGTCGCAGGCGGGCGTCGCCGTGGACCGAGTGCGGCACGAGATCACCGCCGAGATCGCCGGACCGCGCAACGCGCACCTGCTCGGCACGGCCATCGGCGCCGCGCTGCTACGCATCAACCGCCTGGAATTCGTGGCCGGGGCACCACATCACTACGTGTCGACCGTGTTGTCGCCCAGTCGCAGCCGCGTGCTGCTCAGCCAGACCGCGGAGGAGATGGAGACCGGCGACGGCCTGATAATCGCCCACGACGTCCGCGGCGACACCGGCTAGCTGTACAGCTAGCGGCCGCCGGGCAGGGCCGCATCGATTGCTTCGGCGTGCGGGGCGCAGTCGCCGGCGCCGTGGGCCAGGGTTGCCAGCGCGCCCGCGGCGCAGGCGCGCCGCAACGCGCGCCGCCGCTGGGCGGGCGAACCCGGGTTGCGTGGCCAGCTTCCGGCCAGCACTCCGGCGAACACGTCCCCGGCCCCGGTGGTGTCCACCGCGGCCACCGTGGGAGCGGGCACCACGAAGTCGCCGTCGGCGCCCACGTACCGCGCGCCCCGCGCCCCCAATGTGGTCACCAAGTGGGTGGGGCGCCATGGCCACTCTTCGGCCTCGGCTTCATTGGCGATCACGACGTCGGCGTGGGCCGCCAGGTCGGACAACGCGCTTGGATCCCGCCCGCCCGGTGAGGCGTTGACGATGACGACCGCCCCGGTCGCACGGGCCTGGCGCGCCGCCGCCACCGCCGCGCGCACCGGAATTTCCAGCTGCGTCAATAACACGTCGCAGCCGGCGATGACGGTCCGCGCGGCGGGGGAGTCCAGCGTCAGCCGCCCATTCGCACCCGGGGCGACCACGATGGTGTTCTCGGCGTCGGCATCGACCACCACGATCGCCGTGCCGCTCGGTCCGGGTGTTGCCGCGATTGCGTCCAACCCGACGCCGTTGGTCAGCAGGTGGGCGCGTAACTGTTCGGCGGCCGGGTCGTCGCCGACCGCCCCGATGAACTGCACTTGCGCGCCCGCGCGCGCCGCCGCCACCGCTTGATTGCCGCCCTTGCCGCCCGGTGCGTGGGTCAGCGCCGAAGCCAGCACCGTCTGGCCGGGGCGGGGAAGGGTGTCGACGCGCAGCGACACGTCCATGTTCACGCTGCCGACCACACACACTCGCGCCATGACTTTGACGTTAACCGGTCGCCGACCGCCGCGTACCGCGGCTTTGAAGAAGACGAAACACTTTGCTGCGCGGTGTTTTTGGCGATGCAATCAGCATCCGCACTCCTCGCCGCGCCACGCCCCGAAACCCTCTCGCACCGCAAACCCGGCGATCACCAGCCCGACCGTCGGGTCCAGCCACCAGCCACCCGGCCACATGGCCATGACGGCCAGCGTGAACAGCACCGCGGCGGACTGCGCGGCGCACAAATAGTTTTGCGTGCCCTCCCCGGCGGTGGCCCGCGAGCCCAGGCGCGTGCCGAGCCTCCGCTTGGCCAATCCCAGCAGCGGCATCAGGATCACCGCCACGGCGGTCAGAACCATCCCGATCAGCGTGGTCCCCGGGCGGTGGCCCGCCGCCAGGTTCCGGACAGATTCCAGCGCGACGTAAGGCGCGATGAGCCAGAACGACACGGCCACCCCGCGTTGCGCCCGGCGCTCCGAAGTCTCCGACAGCGTCCGTGCCCCGGTGAACCGCCACACGACGATCACACTCGCCAGGCCCTCGACCGCGCTGCCGAGCGCCCAACCGATCAGGGAGATGGAGCCGACGGCGAACCCTTGCCACAGCCCGAGCGCGCCCTCCGCACACATCCAGGCCAAGCTGACCCACGCGAGCCAGCGTGCCCTACGCGCGGCCCGTACCCACTCGGCATCGCGCTCCGGTCGTCCGGCGGCGGCCACGTTGGTCGCGCCGTGACCACAACCCTCGGCGCACGCATCGCTCACGCAGCACACTAGCGCGCGCGTCTCAAGATATGGGCGATTGCCGCAAAGCGTTCGACGTAAGAATGCGCGGCCGTAATTCAACTGAGGCTGCGGACTTATCCTGGGCGCTATGAGCGATGCGTGCGCCGAGGGTTGTGGTCACGGCGCGACCAACGTGGCCGCCGCCGGACGACCGGAGCGCGATGCC
>NZ_LZJM01000292.1:0-647 GCF_001667665.1 Mycobacterium sp. E342 | reverse complement strand
GGCGCTCCGGCCGCAGCGACGATCCTGGACAAAATCTCGGCGAAGATACCGGGCTAGAGCTTTTCACGACTCCTGCCTGGCCCGGGGCCGCACGATGTTCTCGGCGTTACGGCTTCGGGGCCGGTGCGCGATGCGGGCTATCCGGAGTGCTCAGCGGTTGGCCGCCCGAAAAACCGCTGACTACTCCAGGGCTATCGGGCGTGCCCATCGGTTGGGCGCCAGACAGGGTGTTGACGGCTTCGGGACTAGCGGGCGTGGCCATCGCTTGGCCGCCCGAGGGCGAGCTGACAGCTGCGGGACTATCGGGTGTGGCCAGCGGTTCTCCGCCCCAGCCGGGGTCGCAACGCGCGATCTGCGGACATGGAAGAGACGGATCGGAGCGCGCCACCGTGTCGCCCAGGCCGCCGGATACCGCGGTGAGCGCTCCGGCGATCGCTGCTCCTGCGGCCAAACGTGTCAATTTCGACATGAGTGAGATTCCAATCGAGCTGAACCGATAAGGGGTGAGGTCCTAAAAGTCAACGAGGTACGGTTGTTAAAACCTCAGCAGTCCTGTCATGGTACTCCTCCCGGATCCTGCACAAAGTATTCCGATTCTCCCGGGTCTATCGGGGTATCTTCTCCGACATCTTGTCCAGAATTGTCGC
>NZ_LZJM01000291.1:0-790 GCF_001667665.1 Mycobacterium sp. E342 | reverse complement strand
CCCAAATCACCGATCAGCGGGGTGATCGACCAACCATCAGCAGCGATATGGTGGGCCACCGCCACCAACACACACTCATCTAAGCCCAGGCGGAAAAGCTGTGCCCGCAACGGAATCTCGGCCACCAAATCAAACACGTGACTGGCCACCGCCGCGATGGCCTCCTCGAGCCGCTCGTGCGTCCACTCACCGGCATCGATCACCGCCCAGCCGAACTCGACCCCCTCAACCGGCACCACCTGCTGGTGAGGGATCCCATCAACCGTGGGGAACACCGTGCGCAGGCTTTCATGGCGGGCCACCACATCGGTCAGCGCGGCCGCCAGGGCCTCCACGTCGAGTGGCCCCGTCAGGCGCACCGCGATGGGCATGTTGTAAACCGCAGACCGGCCCAGTAACTGGTCGATAAACCACAACCGGGATTGGGCAAACGACAACGGCACCACCGCGGGCCGCTGCTGGGCCGTCAGCGGGGCCAGCCCACCCCCGGCGTTGGCGTGGATGCGGGGTGCTAGCTGGGCGATGGTGGGCGCCTCAAACACCGCCCGCACCGACAAGTCAGCATCCAAAGAATTGTTGATGGCGGCGATCAGCCGCATCGCCGACAACGAATCCCCACCCAACTCGAAAAACGAATCGTCCACCCCCACCCGCTCGAGGCCGAGGATCTCGGCGTAGATGCCGGCCAGCAGTTCCTCAAGCAGACCACCCGGGGCGCGATAAGGAGCACCGGTGTAGTCGGGGGCGGGTAGGGCGCGGGTGTCGAGTTTGCCGTTGACCGTCAACGGCA
>NZ_LZJM01000290.1:0-8991 GCF_001667665.1 Mycobacterium sp. E342 | reverse complement strand
CGCCCACCGACGCCGCGGCCGACAGGGCGTCTTGGATGTCCTGATCGCTCAAGGGCTGCAGGTACGGGACGCCGGTGCTCTCCTGTTTGACGGTTGACGCGTAGTGCGCCCAGATGCCCGCGTAACAGTCCGCCTGCAACTCCGTGCGCACACCGTTGCCACCGGCGCCCTTCGCCCCCTGCTGCGAGCGGCCCAGGACGCCCTGCAGTTGCTGCACGTGGTGGCCGTATTCGTGGGCGACCACGTACTCCTGGGCGAACGGTCCTCCGCTGGAACCGAATTTGTCGACCAGCTCCTGGAAGAAGTCGGTGTCGAAGTACGCGGTCTGGTCCACCGGGCAGTAGAACGGCCCCACCGCGGTGGTCGCCGGCCCGCAGCCGGTGTCGACCGAGCCGGTGAACAGCCGCACGTGCGGCCGGGTGTACCGCGGCATCAGCTGGTGCCAGACCGCGTCCACCGAGTTGCCCGTGGCGACCACGCGGCACTGCACGTACTTGTTGGCATCGGCGCCGGTCTTGCACTGGCTCAGGTCGAATCCGGGCGCCGAGTAACCCCCGGTGTTCGACTGCGACTGGTCCATCACACGGCCCGGATCGACGCCCAACAGCAACGCGCCGATGAGGATGAGCAGCCCGAGGCCGCCGCCCCCGAGCGCCATGCCCATGCCGCCCCCCGACGAGGACGCGGTGCTGGTGTCGATCTGCATACCCTCGTTGAAGGTCACGGCAGGCTCCTAATGTTGCTGGGTCGCGGAGTAGCGGGCATCGGTGTAGCTGCGCAGGTTGCGCAGGAACCGGCGAAGGCCCAGGTTCAGCAGCGGCCCCACCAGGTACATCGCCAGCCGCGCCGGGCCCGCGGGCTTTTGCGCCATCGTCCACGTCAGCCGGCAACCACCGGGGATGACCTCGACCCGGTAGTCCTCGGCGAAGGCGGCGACGGCCTGCGTCGAGCATTCGTTGAACCGAAAAGCCATGTGGCTGAACGGCTCCCACGCCAGGAATTCCTCATTGCCGACCATGCCGCCGCGCATCTCGACGACGCGGGTGGTGCCCACACCGCGCGGCTCGGGGCTGGTCCAGGTCACCTTGGTGATCACGCTCGCCCAGCGCGGCCAGGACTCCGCGTCGGCGAGCACCTCGAACAGCTGCTCGGGCGTGATGGCCAGGTCGACGCTGTTGCGGAACACGAAAGGCGCGCTGTCGATGAAGCTCATGTCCACGCGGTCGCAGGGGAACATGGCTCGAATCTATCCCGGCCCGTCGCTGGCCGCGGCCAGTAACGGCACAACGACGTCGCTGATCGGCGTCTCCAGGTCATGGGCGCGGGCCTTGCGGATGATCACCCCGTTGCGGATGTCCCACTCCATCCGGCGGCCGTTCTCCCGGTCGGCCAGGATCGACGTCCCCATGTCCTCGGGTGCGCGGCGGAACATCTCCGCCACCTCGTCGACGATGCCGTCGGGCAGCCGGGCGCCCTCTGCCCGCGCCACCGCCAGGCACTCGGCGACGTAGCGGCGCGACAGGGCGGCGACGTCGTCGCGGCGGAATATCCCCGACCGCCGCCCGGACAGCGCCATGAACCCGGCCAGCGCGTTGGTGAGCAACTTGCGCCAGGCCGCGGTGATGAAGTCGGGGTCGCAGTCCACCCGGCATCCCGCGCCGCGCAGCAGCTCGGCGATCGCCTCCGCCGAGGGCCCGCTGGGCAGCACCAGCGCGGGCTCGGTGCGCAGCCGGACCCAGCCGCCGGGCTGGGCTTCCGCGGAATACCAGACGATGCCGGGGACCACGGGCGACGACGGGCAGTGCGGCTGCACCTGCTCGACCTGCTCGACGCCGTTCTGCAGCACCGCGACGATTGTGTGCGGGCCGCACAGGCGGGCCAGCCATCCGGCCGCGGCGTCGTTCTGGGTGGCCTTGACCGCCAGCACCACGACGTCGACCGGCCCGTTCACCTCGCTGGGATCGGTGTGCACGGGCCCGGGGACGACGATCGGATCGGCGCCGTCGGGCCGCAATTCGATGTGGTCTCGGGGGCTGTGGCCGCACACCAGCACCGAATGCCCGGCCTTGTGCAGCAGTGCGGCGACCGTCGTGCCGACGGCGCCGGGGCCGACTAGTGCGATTCTCATTGGGGGGTTGGTGGCGATAGGACCGAAAGTACCTGCTCTAGACTGGGCACTCGTCCAAAGCCTGCTGAAAGGGAGTGTTTGTGCTGCGCAGCCACGCCGCCGGTTCGCTGAGAAGCAGCGACGCCGGGCAGCAGGTGACCCTGGCGGGCTGGGTGGCTCGCCGCCGCGACCACGGCGGTGTCATCTTCATCGACCTACGCGACGCCTCGGGCATCGCCCAGGTGGTGTTCCGCGCCGAGGACGTGCTGGCCCAGGCGCACCGGCTGCGCGCCGAGTTCTGCGTCGCGGTCACCGGGGTCGTCGAGATCCGCCCGGAGGGCAACGCCAACCCCGAGATCGCCACGGGTGACATCGAGGTCAACGCCGCGTCGCTGACCGTGCTGGGCGAGAGCGCGCCGCTGCCGTTCCAGCTCGACGAGCCCGCCGGAGAGGAGTTGCGGCTGAAGTACCGCTACCTCGACCTGCGCCGCGACGGGCCGGCCGCCGCAATCCGGTTGCGTTCCAAGGTCAATGCCGCCGCCCGCTCGGTGCTGGCGCGACACGACTTCGTCGAGATCGAGACGCCGACGATCACCCGCTCCACACCCGAGGGGGCGCGCGACTTCCTGGTGCCCTCGCGACTGCACCCCGGGTCGTTCTACGCCCTGCCGCAGAGCCCGCAGCTGTTCAAGCAGCTGCTGATGGTGGCCGGGATGGAGCGCTACTACCAGATCGCCCGCTGCTACCGCGACGAGGACTTCCGCGCCGACCGTCAGCCCGAGTTCACCCAGCTCGACATGGAGATGAGCTTCGTCGACGCCGAGGACATCATCGCGATCTCCGAGGAGATCCTGACCGCGCTGTGGGCGCTGATCGGCTACCACGTCCCGACGCCCATTCCGCGGATCAGCTATGCCGACGCGATGCGTCGGTTCGGCTCGGACAAGCCGGACATGCGGTTCGGACTGGAACTGGTCGAGTGCACAGAGTTCTTCAAAGACACCACATTTCGCGTTTTCCAGGCACCGTACGTCGGTGCGGTGGTCATGCCCGGTGGGGCGTCGCAGCCGCGACGCACGCTGGACGGCTGGCAGGAGTGGGCCAAACAGCGCGGGCACCGCGGCCTGGCCTACGTGCTGGTGGCCGACGACGGCACGCTCGGCGGGCCGGTGGCCAAGAACCTGTCCGACGCCGAGCGGGACGGGCTGGCCGCGCATGCGGGCGCCAAGCCGGGGGACTGCATCTTCTTCTCGGCTGGCCCGCCCAGGTCGTCGCGGGCCCTGCTCGGTGCGGCCCGGAACGAGATCGCGGACCGGCTCGGCCTCATCGACCCCGACGCGTGGGCGTTCGTCTGGGTGGTGGACCCGCCGCTGTTCGAGCCCGCCGACGAGGCGACCGCCGCCGGTGACGTGGCCGTCGGCTCCGGCGCCTGGACCGCCGTCCACCACGCGTTCACCTCGCCCAAGCCCGAATTCTCCGACGTCATCGACACCGACCCCGGCGGTGTGCTGGCCGACGCCTACGACATCGTCTGCAACGGCAACGAGATCGGGGGCGGCTCGATCCGTATCCACCGCCGCGACATCCAGGAGCGGGTGTTCGCGGTGATGGGCCTGGACCGCGCCGAGGCCGAGGAGAAGTTCGGATTCCTGTTGGAGGCCTTCACCTTTGGCGCACCGCCGCACGGCGGGATCGCCTTCGGCTGGGATCGGATCAACGCGCTGCTGTCCAGGGTGGACTCCATCCGCGAGGTGATCGCGTTCCCCAAGACCGGCGGCGGCGTCGACCCGCTCACCGAGGCGCCCGCGCCCATCACCGCCCAGCAACGCAAGGAATCCGGAATAGACGTCAAGCCCAAGGAAGTTGACCGGGCATGACCCAAATGCCTGACACCGACACGATCAACGCCTTCAACAAGAGCATCATCGACGAGTTCCGGGCCAACGGCGGCAAGGTGGGCGGCCAGTTCGCCAACGCCGATCTGCTCTTGCTCACCACGACAGGCGCCAAGTCCGGACAGCCGCGAGTCTCCCCACTGGCCTACTTCGACATCGACGGCAAGCTCATCATCATCGGCTCCTTTGCGGGCTCGCCCGTCAGCCCGGCGTGGGTGCACAACCTACGGGCCAACCCGCAGGCCCGGGTCGAGATCGGCACCCAGGAGTTCCCCGTCGCGGCCCGCGAATTGCCCTCCGACGAGCGCGATGCGCTCTTCGACAAGGTCACCGCCGCCGCGCCCGGCTTCGCCGAATACCAGTCGAAGACCAGCCGGGTCATTCCGCTGTTCGAGCTGCAGCGCACCTAGGCCCGTGGGCGCAGCGCGGCGGACTGGGCCATCGTTTGTTCTCGTCGCCGCGCGGGCGGGCCTCTCACGGCTGCGGCTGGTGTGGTTCAACCTGGTGCAGACCGCCGTGGCCGCAGGCCTGTCGTGGTATCTCGCGCACGATGTCCTAGAGCATCCGCAGCCGTTCTTCGCGCCGATCGCGGCCGCGGTGTCGTTGTCGACGAGCAATGTGCTGCGCGCGCAACGCGCCATCCAGATGATGGTCGGGGTAACTTTCGGGATCGGGCTGGGCTCGGCGGTGCAGGCCCTGCTCGGCCCCGGCGCGGTCCCCATCGCGATCGCCGCATTGGTCGCGCTGGGCGCCGCGGTGTTCATCGGGGGCGGCTTCATCGGGCACGGGATGATGTTCGCCAACCAGACAGCGGTGTCGGCGATCCTGGTGTTGGCGCTGTTCCACAGCGGCCTCGGCTGGGAGCGCATCTTCGATGCGCTGATCGGCGGTGGCGTGGCCATCGTGTTCGCCGTCCTACTGTTCCCCGCCGACCCGCTGAAAGTGCTGCGCAATGCGCGCGTCGGCGTGCTGGGCGTGCTGCACGACGTGTTGGCGCGTGCCGCGGACGTCGCCGTCGGACGCAAAGCGCCGGCACCCGACTGGCCACTGACGGCGGTCGACCGAGTACACGAACAGCTCAGCGGACTGCTCGAGGCGCGCACCACCGTCCGCCAAGTCGTGCGCGTCGCGCCGCGCCGCTGGGGCATGCGCGGCACGGTCCACGCCGCCGATCGCCAGGCCGTGCACGTGGCCCTGCTGGCCGGCTCGGTGCTGCAACTGGCCCGCGCCGTCGCCCCTACCCCCAACCCCGCCTCTGACGGCTGTCGTGAGGGGCACCCGCAGACCGTGCACACAGTGTTGGTGGTGCTCGCGGCCGCGATCGCCCTCGCCGACCCCGACCCGGCCGGCGCGTGCGCGTACATCGCGTCCGCGCGTCATCACGCTTCGGAATTGCAGTCGATCGCCCGCGAGAAGACGCAGTTGATCCTCGCCGACGTCGTCAGCGCTTGCGTCGACGACCTGCAACGGGTCATCGATCTCCGGCGCGGGTAATGGTTCAGCGGGAGTCGGCCAGGAATTCCTGAACTAACTTCCTCGGGGCCTGCGTCAGCCAGGCCTCGGTGATCAGCTCCTCGAGGTCGCGCACGGAGATCTCGGCCAGCCGGACCAGCACGACCGGGTAGCCGTCGAAGTGGGGGGTCGTGAAATAGACGTCCGGCTCGTCGGTGATCAACCCGAACTTGACCCCCTCGTCGGACACCCGCACGCCGAGGATGTCGCCTCCGGGCGGTTCCGACCCGTCGCGGGCCAGCGCCTCGCGTTCGGACGGGCGCAACGGCCGCTCCCAGGCCAGCAACTTCTTGCCGACCCGCCAGTCATGCGGTGACGGCTCGGAGGTGAGTGCCAGCTCACGAACGATGTGGGCGACGTCGTACCACGTGGCCACATCTCGATTGTGCTCCCGGTTTGGCCCGCGTGCCGCCATATCGGCAAACGGTTTCGCGGCGCGGACGGCGCAACGGCCCGGGGTGTGATGTGATCAGCCATGTGACTGAAGCCGACGCCGGGGCCGCCCGCCGCCACCGGGTCACCCACCGCACCGAGTACCGCTACTCCGACGTCGTGACCAGCTCCTACGGCCGCGGTTTTCTCACCCCGCGGGATTTGCTGCGGCAGCGCTGCGTCGGGCACCGGCTGATCATCGAACCGGCCCCCGCCGACGTCTCCACCAGCGCCGACGTCTACGGCAACATCAGCTCGTACTTCCACGTCACCGAGCCGCACCACTCCCTGACCGTGACCAGCGACTCCATCGTGGACGTCTATCCGCCGGCCCCGGGGCTCTATACCGCCGGGCCGGCGGTGCAGCCGTGGGAGGCCGCCCGGCCGACGGGGGGTGGGGGAGCGCTCGCCGCCGAATTCACCCTCGATCTGAACCCGCCCGAGATCACCGACGAGGTGCGCGAGTACGCGGCGCCCAGTTTCGCCCCGCGGCGCCCCCTGGTGGACGTGCTGCGCGACCTCGCGTCGCGGATTTTCGCCGACTTCACCTACCGCTCGGGGTCGACGACGATTTCCACCGGGGTAAATGAGGTTCTGGCGGCCCGGGAAGGGGTATGTCAGGACTTTGCACGGCTGGCGATCGCCTGCCTGCGCGCCAACGGTCTGGCGGCCAGCTACGTGTCCGGCTACCTGGCCACCGACCCACCCCCGGGGAAGGATCGAATGATCGGTATAGACGCCACCCACGCCTGGGCGGCGGTGTGGACACCGCAGCAGCCCGGCCAGTTCGAGTGGCTGGGCTTGGACCCCACGAACGACCAGCTGGTCGACGAGCGCTACATCATCGTCGGACGCGGCCGTGACTACGCGGACGTGCCGCCGTTGCGGGGCATCATCTACACCGAGTCGGAGCACAGCGTGATCGACGTGGCCGTCGACGTGGTGCCCTTCGAGGGGGACGTGCTCCATGCGTGACTTCAACTGCCCCAATTGCGGGCAGCGCCTGACGTTCGAGAACTCCACCTGCCTGAATTGCGGCAGCGCACTGGGTTTTTCGCTCGAACAGATGGCCCTGCTGGTGATCGCCGAGAACAACGCCGGCGAGCACGCGGGTTTCGTGGACGCGGCCGAGTATCAGCTGTGCGCCAATCTGCTACTGGCCGAATGCAATTGGCTGGTTCCCGTCAACAATCCGCGGCTGCTGTGCGCGTCCTGCGCGCTGACCACCGTGCGGCCCAACGACGCCGATACCGCCGGCCTGGCCGAGTTCGCCCGCGCCGAGGCGGCCAAGCGGCGGCTGATCGCCGAGCTGCACGAATTGAAGCTGCCGATCATCGGTCGCGACGAGGATCCCGAGCAGGGATTGGCCTTTCACCTGCTGTCCAGCGCACACGAGAACGTGCTGACCGGGCACGACAACGGCGTCATCACCCTGGATCTGGCCGAGGGCGATGACGTGCATCGCGAGCAGCTGCGGGTGGAGATGGAGGAGCCGTACCGCACGCTGCTGGGACACTTCCGGCACGAGATCGGGCACTACTACTTCTACCGGCTGATTGCCGGGTCCAGCGACTATTTGGCGCGCTTCAACGAGTTGTTCGGTGACCCCGACGCCGACTACTCCGACGCGCTGGACCGGCACTACAGCGAGGGGCCGCCCGAGGATTGGCAGGAACACTTCGTCTCCTCGTACGCCACCATGCACCCCGCCGAGGACTGGGCCGAGACGTTCGCGCATTACCTGCACATCCGCGACACCCTGGACACCTCGGCGTGGTGCGGCTTCGCGTCGGCGTCGGCGACCTTCGACCGTCCGGCCCTGGGCCCCAGCGCTTTCCAGACGATCATCGACATGTGGCTGCCGCTGTCGTGGTCGCTGAACATGGTGAACCGGTCGATGGGCCACGACGACCTGTACCCGTTCGTGCTGCCGGTCGCCGTGCTGGAGAAGATGAAGTTCATCTACACCGTGATCGACGAGGTGACCTCGGAGTCGCGGGGGCCCGCCGCCATCGCGGGCTAGTGGCGATCGCGAGCGCGGCGTAGCCGGGCGAAGCGGGTCGCCACCATGCACAATGGGCCCGTGTGCTTTTCGATGACTGCCGATCTGGTGGTGGGCACCGCCCTGCTGCCGGTCACGGTCGCGACCCTTCGTGAGGTGAAACACTGGCGCGAGGTGCCATTTGCTCTGCTGCCCACGGTGTTTGCGGCCCACCAGTTCATCGAGGCGGCGGTGTGGCCCAACAGCGTTGTGTCAGCCGGGGCGGCGCAGTTGGCGGTGCGGGCATACGTCTTCATTGCGCTGCCGTTGCTTCCCGCGCTGGTCCCATTGGGGATCCTGATGCTGGAACCGCGCGGCGCCCGACTGCGGGTGGCGCCTTTTGCGGTGCTCGGCGCCGTCGTGGCGGCCTATCTCGCTTTCGCCGTTCTCACCCAACCGATCGGGGTAACGACGTGCCCGCATGCGCTGGAATACCACGAAGACGTCAACGACCCGTACCTGTGGGCGGTGCTTTACGTCGTCGCTGTCATCGGGCCGGCGGTGATGTCGGGCTATCGCTCCATCACGGTGTTCGGGTGGGCGAACCTCGTCGGGCTGATCGTGGTCGCCACCCTCTACCTTCAGGCGTTCGCGTCACTGTGGTGCATTTACGCCGCGGTGCTGTCGGTCCTGGTGCTGGTGCACATGCGGCGTCGTCGGCGGCTGCCCGATCCGCACCGCTACCAGGGTGTCGCCATGGATCACGCGACGTCGAAGGTGTGATTCCCGCCTAGTCGTTTGGCGGCCGCATCCTTTGTAATCCCTTGTGTCACTTTGGTTTCTGTGGTCACAGAATGTGCATTTTTGTCGGTGGGTGTTTTTAGGGTATGGGGTATGGGTGCGAGCAGTCGTGAAGAGATCGTCGAGGTCTTCGACGCCCTCGACGGCGACGTGGAGCGCCTGTGCGGGTTGTCTTTTGACGTGCTCACCACCCCGGAGCGGTTGGCTGCCCTGGAGCGGGTGGAACGCGTGGCCCGCCAATTACGCACACCCCAGCACGCGTT